>WLIC01000003.1 GCA_009702405.1 Actinomycetota bacterium | reverse complement strand
CTTGTTTTCAAGAGCTAGCTTCTTTACTTCAGCTATAAGAGCAGGTGCAACACCTTTACCTCTTGAGCTCTCATCAACATAAAGATCTTCAAGGTAGCAGTGCCAAGTTTTAGACCAGGTTGTTAGTTGATAGTGAAAATGACAGACACCAACCACTACACCGTCAACCTCGGCTACTAAGGCTTGAATCTCTGGGTTCTCTTTGGTTAGACGAGACCAAAGTAATTCGGTTGAATATTCATCAGGTTCGCTCTCATAGAACTTTAGATAGGCAAGGTAAAGAGGTAGCCAAGCTGCTTTGTCTTGGTCTGCTATTTTGCGAATAGTTATGGGCATTTAGAAATTCTTTCCCTACGGTTTCTTAACTACAGAACCCTGTCCGTTTAACTCCCAGGCGTGAACATAATCAATGATTGTCTTACTTTCAGACCATCCTGTGTAGTTTCCACCGAAGCCACCTGAACCACCAACAGCATTATTCAAAATCAAGAAGAACGGCTTATTGAATGACCAGTATCCATGCACATTGGTTGGAGTTACAGTCCAGAACACTTCCCTGTCGATATAGAACTCAAGTCGATCCGGTAGCCAAGCAAGCCCATAGGTATGGAAACCAGATTGATAGTTTGTGAAATTCTTTTCTTCGCCAGAAACATACTCATGGTTAGCACAGCAAGTGGCTTGATTAGTTTTCGAAAAGTGCACTGCTGCTGAGTTTCTCATAGGTAAGTTCCCCCCTTGCTCAGCGATGTCTATCTCGCCAGCCAAAGGCCAACCTACATCTGACATTGAGTCTCCAAGAGCCCAGAACGCTGGCCAGTTAGCTCCGCCTGCAGGCATCTTTATTCGAGTTTCGATGTATCCGTATTTGAAGGAAACTTTCTTTTGAGTGTCGAACCGACCACTGGTAAAGCTGCAAGGTGCAGACAAACAGCTACCTGCGTTGGTAGGGGCAACAGTTACCTTCTTTGTAGTGATAACAGCATTTCCTTGAGCAGTGCCATCAAGTCGAATAGCGTCTGGTGTGTACCATTGCTTTTCTGAGTTGTGGCAGGTTCCACCGCCGTTATCGTTTGAGTGACCGCAGTACCTAGCCGTCCAGTTAGTGCTGTCAATTAGATCGCCATTAGGTCCAGTAAAGGAATCAGACCAGAGCAACTTGCCAAGTTGATAGCCAACTAAAACAGGTCTAGTAACTGTTGTCTTCCATTGGGCATAGAGAGTTAATTTGCTCTTAGGTTTAATGACTGCACCGTTTTGGTATTTGACAACACCGGTCCTATTAATAGACCAGCCAATAAAAAGGTGAGAGTCTCTGACGTATCTAACTGAAAGCAGGGCCTTACCTTTAGTTGGTATGACCTGTTTAGGCATTACCCCAGATCCGCCGTTAGCATCGAAGGTCACTGTGAAACTGGTTGTACTTGCAGTAGCAGGATTGGTAAGACTTGGGGCTGAGAACGCCGCCAATGCCAATAGAACTGCAGTTACGAAACCAATTGTTTTTACCTTCATAGGTCAATACTAGGTTTGAAAGATTCAATTGGATGATTAAAAATCAAACCCGCAAGAAGCCTGACTTATCAATCGAAGGTCAGGCAGTGCTAATTGAGATTAGCTAGCAATCACAGGTCGGTGAGTTAACAGGGACAGTCAATGGATCTTTCTCACGAAGAACAGGTCCTGCATCAGTTACTACTGGGTAACCTTCACGAGCCCAATACTCAAAGCCACCAATCATTTCCTTCACTTGGTAACCAAGAAGAGCAAAGTTCAAAGCACCTCGGTGAGCTCCATTACAGCCAGGACCCCAGCAGTAAACAACTACTGGCATATCAAGTGGAATCTCTTTAGGGGCTCTCTCAGCTATCTCTGAGTGATGCATATGTATTGCACCCTTTACTCGACCCTGATCCCAAGAGCTCTGCCCTCTAACATCAACTAGAACAAACTTCTTACCTTCATCCATATCAGAATGAACATCTGAAGCATCAGTCTCAAACGCTAATCGGCTTGAGAAGTGAGCTACTAACTCTTCTTTACTAGGCATGAGAAGAGTTTATTGGAAGTGAGAATACGGAAATCGCTAGAGAATTGCTTCTTCTAATTCGCTAACGATTAGCTTTGACATCCCCATCATGGCATCCATAGCTGCTTTGGCTTTTGCAGGGTCTGGGTGGTTAAGAGAAATGTCTAGTTGCTTAGGAATGATTTGCCAAGAAAGGCCAAACTTGTCCTTCAACCAGCCACAATTACCAGGAGCCCCACCATCAGCTATAAGTGCATCCCAATACTTATCTACTTCAGCCTGATCTTCACAATGAACCATGATTGAGATAGCTTCACTGAACTTGAAGTAATCCCCACCGTTTAGTGCGGTGTATTTGTAACCCATGAGTTCAAACTCAACTGTAAATACAGCACCATCAGGACGATGGGTAGTTTTGAGAATTCTAGAGTTCTCGAACAGTGAGGTATAAAGATCTGCTGCTTCTTTTGCTTGGCCATCAAACCAAAGCATGTGACTAAGTGTTGGCATAGCAAAAGTCTATCCATGAAAAAATTTACTCTAGGAGACCTAAAGCGACATGAAAGCATATCGCTTTAGGTCTTACCTATGAACAAACTTCCAGGGCTTCTAGAAAGTAACTTTCAGTTCAGCTCTTTGATTCTTAGATTGGACGCTGCTGATTGGGTTCTTTGGACCAACTGGATCTACCAAGAACTTAGCTTTCAAACCGAGGCTCTTGAAGATGGCCGCCACAGCCAATGCACGGTTCTTAGCAAGAATCTTGTTAGCTGCATACATTGCTGCACCCTTACCATCAGTGTGTGTGTATCCAGCCACTGTCACAGTCTTAGCTTTTTGCAACCAAGGCTTTAGCGCTATAAGAGTGTTGATCTTCTCCTGAGTCAGATCCCACTTACGGTAATCGAAAGTTACTCCCTTCAAATTCCAGCTCTTATCCGGTGCTTTCGCGGCAATGGCACTCAAAGTACAGTTTTCACCAAGAACAACGTAGATGGTTGAACGATACTTATCTCCTGCTTCATCTTCCGATTCAAGAATCATTCGGTGAAGACCAGGCTTAACACATGCCTTGGCAGGTATGACCATTGAAGAATTAATAGAGCCATCAGGTGACACAATTCCTGTGACCATGGCAACCTTCTTTGAATACATGTTCAATGTGTATTCAGCTCCCGGCCTCAAGCCTCTAGCAGTCATCCTCACCTGTTGACCAGAGAATGTCTTGCCAAATTCTGGATCAACCAAACTCAATTGAAGGCCTCGGTCAGTAAATGCTGTGTATGTGTACTCGAACGAAGAGTCACCGCTTGGCGCTAACAAAACGATATTTACTTTGCCAGAACCTGCAGGAGCAGTGAAAGTGATTCTTGTTCCATCCTCACTACGTACTAAGTTCGCAGAAGGAATGGTTACATTACCGAAGTGAACCTCAAACACTAGATCAAGATGAGTACCAGTCACAACAACAGTGTTGCCACCGCCAGCTGGGCCTCTGCTTGGTGCGATGCTCGTAGCGGTTGTTGTAACTAAAGGTGGTGCGTCGTAGGTGTAGTCGAATGACATGTTTCCGCCCTCAGCAACTAGCACAATCTTTACCTTGCCAGAACCTGCAGGAGCAGTGAAGCTAATTGTTGTTCCATTTCCATTGCGAACTAGATTCGCTGATGAAATAGTCTTGCTACCAAAGCGAACTTCAGTTACCAGATCAAGGTTCGTACCAGTAACCACAACAGTGTTGCCACCACTTGCTCGACCTGTAGCTGGAGCTAGGTTAGTCGCTGTTGCAACTAGCGGGTCATATGAGTAGTCCAGGGAGACTTGGGAGTCACCTGCAGACAACACGATGGTAACGTTGCCGCTACCTGGTGGAGTGGTCAAAGTAATCTCAGTGCCATCACCATTAACTGAGAAGTTGCTGTTTGAGATAACAACATTTCCGAACTTAATGCTGGTAACAGCGCTTAGGTTCGCTCCAGAGATAACTATGGTTTCCCCACCAGCCGGAGCTCCGTTTGCTGGCGATATTCCAGAAACAGTTGGAGGTGGAGAAGTGATAACAAGAAGTCCCACAACGAACTCGATGTCTGAGTTGTATGCAGCCAAGTTACTTGTCACGATGTTTGCACTGGCACCAACCATTGTGTATCGACCAGGTTCTGTCGGTGCACCATCGAGCTTTGTTGCTCCGTCATAGTAGTCGAAGACAACGCTGTCCACTGAGTCACCGTCACCTAAACCAACAGTCTCAAAGCTAGGTGAATAGCCATCACCTTGAGCAACAATCAGGTCTTGAGTAATTACAGAAACCTTCTTCGGCTCAGCGAAGATGTTGATTGTCAAAGTCTCAACATTTGATTCTGGGTCGCTAGCCGCTGTTGCTGCGTTGTAGTTAACAGAGGCAGCTTGCGAAGCCTGAACAATACATTCACCAGCTGTCTTAGCAGTAACAACCAAGTCTGCAGAAATGCTACAAACGGAAGGTGTTGAAACTGTAACGACAACATCAGAAGCATGTGCCTCATCAATAGGCGCATTGCCAGTTAGTGTGTCTCTGACAGTAGCTGTGATGTTTGACTGGTCGATTACCGACAAGATTAGCGAGAGGTTAGAAGCGCTTAGCGACACCTTGGCATTCGCCTTCGTGATCGAACCAAGTACCAACAACTCACTGTTAGTTAGGTAGTAGTTCCAGTCATAAGTTCCTTCAAGCTTGATTCGCTGAATGAAGTCAGTCTGCCCATTTGAGTCAGCAACATAAACTGGCTTGTTATCTCCTACGGTAGCGTCTGAGAAGTAACCATTTCTGCTGTCATTACCTTGCAGAGTTGGGGTTTCTCCTTCGATAGCACCTGAAACAGTAAGAGCTCCAAGAGAGATATTTGCATTGCCATCAAATGGCTTGGTTGCAGAAACCTTATCGATAGTAAGCGCTCGCTTAGTAATCGTTAGATTAAAGGTGTTGTAAGTAGGCAAGTAGAACATTGCCTGGTCTTTGCCATCTTTCATCATCTCGAATGACCTGACTCGGATATCCCAGCTGCTAAAAGCTGTTCCATCACCACCACAATCATTTGGAATGACCGCTACGTTTGCAGGAAGACCTTGGTTCCAACCATAGTCATTGTTGGCAACAGCACAGGTGTGGTTACGATACTCCCAAACAAGACTTGTGATCTTTGGTGCACCTGATGGAACATCAAGTGTGTATTCGATGTCATCGTTGGAGTCATTTGTTCCGTCACCAAGTTGACCTCTATATACAATCGTGTTCTCAGTGCTGCCCTTAAGTTTTGGAGTAAAGCTGATAGGTGTTCCATTTATTACTACATGAACATCAGAGGTTGATACCCCAGCATAGATTCCACGATCAATAAGTGTTGTGCTAACACCAGGGTTGGCACGAACATACCAGTCACCTGCATAGGTAGGTAAACCAGATCTAACGTTGTTTGACCAAGGTGTATCTCTAGCATGATCAACAGCAGATTGATATTGGTAACCATCTGTTGGCCAAGAATCATTCGGAACAACTTCGTTTAGTCGTAGCTCGGCTGGGAAAGTAGCTGTTGCTACTAGGTCGTCACCAACTGAAATATTCTGTTCAGAAGTTGAACCATTGACCTTAGTTTCAACCTGTGCCCAAACACCACAGAACCAGTTGAATGATCTTGAGATCAGGGCTGAATCTCCTGGAATGAACTCTAGGTTCTTCTGACCCCAGTGCTCAGCTAAGTCAGTTGGAAGTTTAGAGAAGTCAACCGAGACACTGTCGGTTGTCCAGGTTACTGCAGCAGGATCAATTACTTGTCCTGAAAGAGTAACTGAACCAGCCTCTCCGAACATTCCTGAACCAGACACTGTTACCACCGCTGGGTTGTGAGTCTTAATTGAATCCTTGGTACACAAACCGTAGTAACCAGAAATATCTGCTTGTGCAGGGCGGCTACCCACATACTGAATTGCATTTCTAACAAAGGTAAGAGCTTCAGATGTTTCCACCGCTACGCTTGTCCAACGAGTTGGAGAATATGTTCGTGAAGCGAGGAAAGTAATCTCTGTGTCAGTGATGGATAAGATATTCGCTTGAATTATTCCCTCATTGTCATATCTAGGATTAGTCCAGGCCTCTAGTTGCATGACCTTTGTGGTCAATCCATTGTCATCACCTAGGAAGCCACGTCCGGTGATCTTGAAGACTGCGCTCGTGTCCTGTGAAGGATCAAAGTTATAGAGTTCATCTCCTCGTGAGTTAGGAACAGTTGGAGCGACACCACTAATGAATACAGCTGCATCGTTAGCTGCTTCGACTATGGAAATGACAGAAGTGACGACCTCGGTTTTTAGTCCTGTGCTAGGAACAACAGAAACGTCATAGTCACCAGCTGCCATGGCTGGAACCATAAAGATAACTTCTGTGTCTGAGTAAGAGGATGGGGTGATTGTTAGAGTGCCAACTTTCACTGTTCCTGAGGTACCAAATCCAGTTCCCTTGATTTTTACTGCACCGCCAACTGAGCTAGGTAGTGATGGCTGAACTACCCCAGATCCGTAGTAACAGTTCCAGTCATTTAAACCGCAGTAAAGGTTGTAGTTCGAATTATCAACAACAGTTCCGATGTAGGTCATCCTGGCGCGATTTACTGTAACTGAAGTTGCGATTGGGACCAGAGATCCACTAGGTGTAATCAGAATTGCCAATGACCCAGCGGTGTCATTTGGGATTAATAGTCCAGAGATAACAGTTCCAGCGTCACTGCTTACGTAAGACTGTGCTGGGAGTTGACCAATCTTGATGGTTCCAGATGCGCCGAAACCAACACCTGTGATTGTGACAGTTCTTCCAGCTACATCAGCAGAAGAAGATACGGTCGAAGGTGAAACTGATTTCACTGCCGAAATTGCAGTGTATGTATAGGCGTTAGCAACGACTAGTTGACCAAGCGAAGTTGAAATAGTTAGAGAAGTTGCACCTGTTGTACCAGCTGGAACTTTAACATCAATCGCAGAAGCTGTTGAACGGGTTATCTCTGCAGGATTACCGCCAAACATGACACCAACAGTTGATGGAGTTCCGATGTTGCTAACCGAGATGGTAATGATGTCGCCACCAGAAGATAATCCTTGAGTGGCAGAGAGAGAACTTACCGTAGGAGTTTTGCTCGGAGCAACAACGTTAATGCTGGCCGGGACGATGTTAGCCCCACCTCCGCTTGAAGAAATAACGTTTATGGCCTGGCTGCCCACTGAAAGATCAAAGGGAACAATTACGTCCATCTGACTATCTGAAATCAAAGTCACCTTAGGAGATTTCTTTCCACCAATAATTACTATCGGTGTTCCTGAGAAGCCGAAGTTATGCCCAGTGATTCGAATCTTTGAACCACCGGTAGAGGCAACAGATGTTTGATCAATTGAAGTGATATCTGGAGTTGAACCGTATGTATATGTAGCTGAAACTTTGACAGGACCATTTCCGTTATCCACGGTTACTGACTTAACGCCTGTGGATGTACCCTCTGGAACTATGGCTGTGAACCAGTTCTTGACTGGTTTACCCTCACCATTTTGAGCGTCTCCACAATATTGATTGCCATACTGCATTTCAATGTTGGTTAGTGGCTTGCCATCAATTTTGACTTCAACAAAGTTTGGCCAATTGTTTTGGTCACAAAGGTCATAACCTTCTACTCGGACTCGTTTGCCACCAGAGATGTCACCTTTGGCAGGTGAGATAACAACAGAGGTTGGGAGGGTTGGCTTCCAGTTGACTGTGCGTGAAAAAGCTGTAATCCAGTTGTTTTGATTGGTTGCCGGGTCGTATTTCCAGTAACCAACAGTAAGAGTCTTTTTGCTTGCAGTCTTGAAAGCGTCTTGTCTGTCATATCGGTATACGATTCCCTTCCAAGATCCTTCTTGTGCCCGAAGAGTATTTACTGAGGGATTCATTCTCTCGATATACAACTCTTGCCCAGAAGCTTCATCTTTCACCCTCGCTTCTAATTGGCTCATCGGGTAGAGCCCATTTCCTTTGAACTCAATAATCGAACCACCTGTAAGAACAGTAGGTATTACTGATTCTGTAATTTCAAAAGGTAGAAGTGTAAATTTCTGGTTAGTCCCTGATTCGCTATACAGTGATCTCCAATTTCCATATGATCGAGCCATGCTGTCACATTGATTGGAAAGGGATACTGTGGCTTCCCCTGTATACCCTGCCATGGAATACATATATGGAAGGAAAGATCCGATTGTGGTTACGCCATTTTCATCTGTTGTGGTATTCGCGTCAGATGAAAGATATTGACTTTGGAAGGAAATAGCCCCGGTGACAGGATCGGTGACAGTGTAGTTAGCAAGAGCGTAGCAACGGACGCTTGCAGAGGATAAGTTCACATTCTTAATACGAAACGTAATTGGCATACCGCCAATCCATGGACCGGAAGTAGCTGAAATGGAAACTAGTTCAGGAGCTTGAAGTATTTGGTTGCTCACGTTCACTTTGTAATGCTTGGTAGTAACACCATCTTGAGCAGTGACCTCAATATCTAACATGCTCACTTTTGGTTTCATATTGATGCGGTAATCGGTAGAGCTCTGAGCGTCTCCTGTGACACCATCGAAAGTTATTTTCATTGTTGCTAGTGGGTCAGAGAGGACCGCGTTAACATCGAGAATGTCAGCAACGCTAGATAGTTGATAGCTGTAGGTACTTGGGCTGAAGCTCGGATAAAGGCCAGAGGTGTCCCGACGGCCGTACCAGTCGTAGTAATTTGGGCTGCCAAAAGTCAGAGCGGTAATGCTGGCGTCGTCCGCTGAAGGATCTGCGTTAGCAGCACTCATTGGCCCAGTAATAAATGATCCCAATAGAGAGAGATACGCTAAAACGACTAATAATGACTTCTTCAAGGAGGAACCCTTCGTATTTTCGAATAATCCATGAAGTCTAGCGTTTCACGCCCATGCGGGAAGGGAATCAGGGCATTTGACTAAACATGTCAACCGAATGTTGGCTTCTGAGGAGAGGTGCTCAAGTTAGGGCCTGGTCGAAAAATTGACCTAAGCATTGAAAGTGCGCTTGGAGGGACTCGAACCCCCAACCTTCTGATCCAAAATCAGATCACTAAATGCCTTAGAACCCAACAGACACAAGGGATTTAGACTCGACAACCTGCGTTCGTGCCCAATACGTGCCCAATAGATTTTATTTAGTGGTGATTGTAGCCTCTCTTCCCAAGATGTCCCATAACTAAATTTTTTGGTATTAGCTATAAAGTGGTAAATAACTGCGGGTAATTAGATTTGTGAATTGGGGTGCTATGTTACTTCCAAAATTGATACGGGACTATGCCACTTACTTTGAGTACTATCCGAAACCTAGTGCCTTGAGGGATTTCTATCGCAAGGTCTTCTTGAAAATTACCAATTTTGACAAGGAATACTTTGGTCAAAAAGAGGTGTACTTATCGACAGGCATCAAGGGTTACTACACTTGGGGTGATTTTCGAAAAGCAGAGCCCAGCTGGATCCACTACCTTCGAAATCGCGAAACGAAGATTCAAACTCTATATGCCTTTAATCCCTCACAAGAGCTGCTAACTGCCATAGCTGAACAGCCCCAGATTAAGAAGTTAGTTATCAAAATTGCTAAAGGTATCTCTGACTTATCGGTCCTTCAGAAAATGCCTCAATTGGAATACTTGGAAATTAATCAAGTCCCAGTTGATCTGGATTTTGAACCTTTAGCGAAATGCGAAAGTCTTCGGGTTCTTCACATTTTTGCTCGTAAGCAGTTGAACTTTGAATCCGTAGGAAAGTTAACCCAGTTAGAAGGGCTTAGTTTCGGTGCTGGTACGGACCCTGCTTTTGAACCCAACTGGGTCAAAGTGGATAACATCCATTTCTTGAAGAACCTCAAGAACCTGAAAAGACTGGAATTTGATGTGAAGCCTCTGGACTCAGATTTATCACCTGCACTAAGTCTAGGTAACTTGGAAGAGGGCTGGTATAGGTACTTCAAAGAGCAAACTCCCTCCGTTGAAGAAATGGCTAAAGCCCACCCTGCTTTTGAAAAAGTACGTGACAACTACCTAGGTATAAAATCAGGCAACTGGAAGCCAATTAGAGAAATAAAGGTCAAGAGAGGCAAGAAATAAAACTGGCTAACCTAGACAAGTGGTTTATTGAATGAAAAGTGCGCTTGGAGGGACTCGAACCCCCAACCTTCTGATCCGTAGTCAGATGCTCTATCCGTTGAGCTACAAACGCTGGGTGCCTAATGGCAACGTAGTTAGTTTAGCCCAATAACTCACTGGGCTCAATGCCTCTATATAAAGGAGTTATGTTTTGGGATAAACTAATCAAGTTCTGGAGACGTCGCATAGCCCGGTCGAGTGCGCCTCACTGCTAATGAGGTAAGGGTCTTAAAAGCCCTTCGGAGGTTCAAATCCTCTCGTCTCCGCCAGAATAAAAGCCCCAGGTATCTGGGGCTTTTTGTATTAACTACGCTCTTCTGACTTGAGAAGGAAGAGTGACGACATCGTAGATCAAGCCAACCCCAAGTAGCCCGAAGGTGAATAGCCAGGGGATGCCAATGAATATGTGCCCTAGGTAGAAGTGGTCCAGATCACAAATCAATATGACAGAGAATCACAGTAGAAAATCTGCGACAAATGCGCTCTTGCGCTTCTAACCACAATTGTTGGAGTGAACCAGGGAAATATTAGCTGCCTTTCTAACTACCTTCTCTTTGTGGAGATCAGCTCTAGTTCAAACTTGTCATCGTTCCAACTAACAATCTTGCCGATCACTCTCACTGGGTCGCCCTGTGAAACTGAGTAATACATGTTCTTACCTCCGAAATGGAAGTCATACCATCCAGCATCTATGACACGGAACCAAGGACCGATAACGTAATCTTCGGCATAATCTCCAGAAACAATCAGAGCATCAAATCTAGTTGTATAGCTGCCGTGATTATCTATGTATGAGATGTTTCCGTCGAACTCGATTTGAGCTCCTGCGTATTTCTTCCAAAATTTGCGATTCAGTTCAATATCGCCGCCGCTGCTTGCTAATAGCTCCGCAAGATCTTTATTGTTTTCTATTGTCAGTGTCGTTGGTTTCTCTGGAGCAGGCGATTCTTTGTCTACGGTATCGGTTGGAGTTGTGTTCTCGATATCTGGCGTTTGGGTCTCAGAATTTGTAGGTTGTCCTGTCGGCTTTTTATCCTTCTCGGAGACTGCGCCAGCAATAATTATCAGTGTGAATGCGAGGGCCACCGCACCCCCAAGTAGCATTATTGATTTCTTAGACATCCTCGGTTTCAGTTTGCGGAATGTCAGTTTTGATTGCAGTTTTCCATCAAGTTGAGACACATACTCCCAGCCCTCGTTCTCCCACTTGAGTCGAGCCTTAGACTCTGTTCCACGTATAGCCCGCACTTCGCGATACTCGTAGTCTTGCCTGTTTTCTGTCATGTAGACCCCTAATGCTGTTTCCGTGCGACAACAACAGACTACACTGGCTGATTTGAAAGTGGGTGGTTCAATTTCTTGCGCCTCACTGCAACAACGGCCCTAGTCACCTAGGACCTTTACTTTATGTGCCAGAAATAAACTACGGTGCGGTCATCATTCTCGGCCAGTAAGTCTGTGATGGACCAGTCAAATGCTGCTGGGCTATGCGATGAAACATAAAGTTCTCGTTTCCCATTGATTATTGTGTAACCGGAGATTATTGCTGTGTGATCTCTGTCCCCTGAGTTATCCCAATCGAATTGAACAACATCACCCGGGACAACGTCTTTTCTTTGGTCCCAAGTAAGTTCAGTGGCTAGCTCGGGATGCAGTCTAAGGTAATCCCTGAAACCTGTTGAAGATATCCAAGCTCTGGAATAACCAGCTTTATAAGTCCAGTCTTCGTTCAGCTTCCAGCCTCTAGCTAACAGAGTTTGACTTACAAAGTTCACGCAATCTGTTCCACCTAAATCTCCAAATACTTCTTTGTTTGGGTTCTTGTAATGCGCTTTGGCGTAGTCAATCTGAGTCATGACATTCTTGAAAGAAGATCTATTGACGATTCCCTTGACTGGTTCATCATGAATAGTTGAACAGGAACTCAGGCTTATAGCTAATACCAATACAGCTGCTGAAAGTAATGTTCTTTTCATCGAGACCCCAGTTCTTACTTGCTGAGGTCTAGTTTATGGCCTAGGAGCGTTCAGCCGAACTTTGAACAGGTGAATAGAAGTTGAGCTTGGTTGGAGCAACTATTAGTTGAGGTTCTAGTTGTTGAATCTTAGCTACGTGTTCTGTTTGCATGTGGTCATCCCAGGATGCCTTAGATTCCCATTTTTCAAACATGTGCCAGACATTAGGGTTCTCTTCACTTACTACTAGGTCATAGAGTAAGCAGCCTGGTTCTGAAAGAGAGTCTCTGATTAGTTCTGCGTATGCGGCTTCAACTTCTTCACGTTTAGACAGATCTGGATATATGTCAGCTTTTAGATATAGGTAGGTCATGAGTGTTACTCGTCACTGCCGTAACTACCAGTGATTGTTCCAATCAAAGTGTCTGCTGTGTATTCAGATGTTGGAGAGTCTCTAACGATCTTGCCAAGTCTTAGAACAACAATTCTGTCTGTTACTTCTAGTACGTGCGGAAGAGTGTGTGAGATGAAGATAACTCCAAGTCCCTTCTTCTTAGCACGCTTAATGACTTCAAGAACTTCAGCTGACTGTCTAGCACCTAGGTGGTTGGTTGGCTCATCAAGGATAAGAACTTTTCTAGCCCATGACACCGCACGTCCAATAGCAACTGCTTGGCGTTGACCACCGGAGAGTTGAGAAACAGGACGGTTAGCTGAAGGGAAAGCAATACCAACAGCTTCTAGATCTGCTTGTGCTTCTTCTTCCATTTGCTTCTTAGCTAAGAAGCCCATCTTGCCGAAGATGCCTTTAACAAACTTTTCTCTACCTAGAAAAACGTTTTGGCTAACGGTTAGATGGGGAGCTAAACCTGAGTCTTGGTAAAGAGTTTCTATTCCCTCTTCAAGGGCTTGCTTAGGGTTCTCCCAAACCTTCTCTTCACCATCAAGAACGATTTGACCACCATCAGGTGAGTGAGCACCGGAAAGAACCTTAACAAGAGTTGACTTACCTGCACCGTTGTCACCGACAAGACCAACTACTTCACCTGCGTGAAGTTTCAAACTTGCGCCATCGAGAGCAACAACTGCTCCGTAGTTTTTAGAAACGTTTCTAACTTCGTAAATAACTTTCTGAGCCATGATTATTTCCTGCCTGGTTTCTGCAGAGTTTGCACTGCTACGGCAGCTGCAATCAAGATTGCGACAATGACTTGCTTGAGAGAAGGGCTAACAGTTACTACCTTCACCATTAGAAGACCTGATTGAACAGTAAAGAGAACCAGTGTTCCAAGAGCTACTGAAATGATTCTTCCAACACCACCCATAAGTGATGCTCCGCCGATAACAGTTGCAGCGATAGCGTAAAGCTCCATGCCAGCACCGTTAGTTGGAGATCCTGCACCTAGTCTGATGTATGCGTAAGCACCAGCAAGACCTGCAAGACCGCCTGAAAGCATGTAAACCTTAGTGATGTGTCTAGCTGGGCTAATACCTGCAGCGCGAGTTGCAAAAGGGTTAGAACCTAGTGCGTAAGTGTGTAAACCGAACTTGCTCTTGTGTAAGAACAGACCACAGATAACTGTGATGACCATCACAGCAAGAACTGTGGTTGAGATTGGGAGTTGAACTCCAAAGACTTTATAAGGCATGCCCAGTTGGAAATCGTTAGGGCCTTGTAGTGGCATTCCACCAGAGATGATGATTGCCATGCCTGTCATCGCACCCATGGTTGCCAAGGTTGCAATGAAAGGAACAATTTTTAGAACGTTGATCAGTGTTGCATTTAGTGCACCAACAGCTAAACCAACAAGCAGTGAAACAAGAACTGCAATTAGAACATAAGGAATTGCATCGCTGCCGGTGGTGTTGTTATCAAGGCCCATGCCTTTTACCAACACCCACCCGGCAACGACAGAACTCAAACTAACTGTGGCACCAACCGAAAGGTCGATACCGCCAGTTATTACTACAAAGGTTTGAGCAACAGCAAGCAAGATGTATGAGCCCCAGTCGTTTAGGACTGTGCCTAGAGTGTTTGTAGTTAGAAAGATCCCTTGAGATGCAATCTGAAATACAACACCTAAGACAACTAGGGTCACCACTAAGAGAGTGCTCTGGTTCTTGAACGAGGCTTTCACCTGGCTCATGAAGCCTGCACTCACTGGTGTGTCTTGCTTGCTGTTGCTCACTGTGTGTTCCTTTATAGCTATGGAGGGTTTTACTTCTTTAAGTCTCTTACTAGTTTGTTGCTACGTAAGTGTACTTAGTGAAGTCATCTGCTGATGTGTTGGCATCTAGTGTTACGTTCGGGATTACAACGTCGTGTGTAGCTGCCTTGGTACCGTTCTTGATGTATTCAACAAGAGTCTTGATTGCTAGACGAGCTTCAGCAGCTGGGTCCTGTGCAATAAGAGCAGTGAATACACCCTGCTTTAGTAGGTCTACGTTTGCAGGGTATGCGTCGTAACCAACTAGAGCAATTTTGCCAACTAGGTTCTTAGCCTGAAGTGCAGCAGCTGCACCTGAAGCGTTAGTTCCATCGATAGCGAAGATACCCTTTAGGTTTGGGTACTTGGTCAACCAGTTGTTTACGTTGCTGTTAGCAGTCTGTGGGTTAGATGCTGAGTAAGCGACGTCCTTGATCTGGATGCCAGGGTAGGTTGAAGCAACGCGGTCCTTGAAACCGTTTAGACGGCCAACGTTGGTTGTTGCTGTAGCTGAGGTTAGACCAACAACAACTTCGTAGGTCTTGCCATCCTTGTAACCAATAGCAGCAGCAATTGCGTCTGCAGCCTTAGCTCCACCATCAGCGTTGTCACCGGTGATGGTGATTACAGCCTTTGATGCGTCTGAAACAGTGGTGTCAACCATTGCAACTGCAACGCCAGCTTCGATAGCCTTGTCAGCTGATGCCTGTAGACCATTAGGGTCGGTAGGGATCAATACAAGACCGTCTGGTGACTGTGCTAGTACGTTGTCAACGATTGGAACCTGAGTAGCTACGTTGTACTCTGATGGGTCTCCCTGCCATACAAGGTCAACACCCTGAGCTGCAGCTTCTGCTTCTGCTCCGACCTTCATTGCCTGGAAGAATGGATCTGATTCTGCACCCATTACGAATGCGATTGTTAGTTTCTTTTCAGGTGCACAACCTGTGACACCTAGAGTAAGCGCGGCTGCAGCGATTGCTGCGATACCTACGCTCAAAATGCGCTTGTTCATAATTTCTCCTTGGTATTTTGCGAGAAATGCGAGAACGTTCTCGCAATCCGTGTTATTATCATCGCAGTAACTTCTTTTGAATATCAACTTTTGCTTATTACGTTTTGATTACGAAAAATGTTACCTAGTAGATAGGCAAGGATTGACTCTATGGCAGCGATAAAGACCGTGACAATCAACGATGTGGCTAAGGCCGCAGGCGTGTCGCGAGCTACTGTCTCAAGAGCACTCTCCGGTTACGGCCGAATCAACAAAGCAACCATTGATCATGTTCAAGGTGTTGCAGACAGTCTTGGATATAAACCAAATGCATTAGCAGCAGCTATGCGCGCTGGTAAAACTAAAACTATTGGTCTAGTTGTTATTTCTGATTTCACTAACGCGTTCTTCGATAGGGCAACAAAAGCAATCATCGATCAGGCTAAAGCACTTGGTTACCGTGTTCTTATTTCACACACAGATGAAAACTTAGAAGTTGAACAGTTAGCTGTTGAGACTATGCTCTCGAACCAAGTTGATGGTTTGATTCTTGTTCCTTCCAGCACCACAGATCATTCTCATCTAACTCCTAAAAAACTAGATGGTAAGCCGGTAATTATCATTGACCGCAAATTAGATACCCCTAGGTTCACCACCATTACAACTGGTGATGAAGCTGCCGCAGAAGAAGCTGTGTTGCATGCAACAGAACATGGACACACCAACTTAGGTTTTCTTATCGCTGTTCCAGGTATCAAAGGTTTCAAAAAAACTGAGCCACACATCCCAATCACTTCTGTTCAAGAACGAGCTGATGGTTTTGCTAAAGGCG
>WLIC01000029.1 GCA_009702405.1 Actinomycetota bacterium | reverse complement strand
CTAGGCACGATGTATGAAGCATTTAGTTCATCAGGTTCAACACACTTAGCAAGTGCATCGGCTGCAGCTAGCAGCATGTTCTCTGAGATCTGTGATGCTCCGGCATCAAGTAATCCTCTGAAGAAACCAGGGAAAGCTAAAACGTTGTTGATCTGATTAGCGAAGTCACTTCTACCGGTAGCAACAACAGCTGCATACTTCGCTGCTTCTGCTGGTTCAATCTCAGGAGTTGGATTAGCTAACGCAAAGACAATGGAGTCCTTTGCCATGTTCGCAATGTCTTCGGCAACTAATAAGTTTCCTGCAGACACACCAATGAATACATCAGCACCGACCATGGCATCTTTTAGAGTTCCAGTCTTACCAGTTGCATTGGTAGCACCAGCTATCCAGCCAAGTGATGAATTCGGATCGATGTCGTTTCTACCAACGTGAATGATTCCTTTTTGGTCAACAACAGTTGCATGCTTTAGTCCTGCTGCAAATAAGAGTTGCAATACTGCAGTTCCTGCAGCTCCTGCCCCACTCATTACCAGTTGAACATCGCCGATTTTCTTACCAACAACAGTCAATGCATTTCTAAGAGCTGCTAAACAAACAATTGCTGTTCCATGTTGATCATCGTGGAAAACAGGGATGTCTAATTCGGCACGTAATCTAGCTTCAATTTCGAAACAACGTGGAGCTGAAATATCTTCAAGGTTAATTCCAGCAAAGACTGGAGCAATCGCTTTTACTGTTCTAACGATTTCATCGGTGTCCTGGGTATCAAGACAGATAGGGAAAGCATCGATGTTTGCAAAGCGCTTGAATAAAGCTGCTTTACCTTCCATAACTGGAAGAGCAGCAAGTGGACCAATGTTTCCCAAACCTAGAACAGCTGAACCATCTGTCACAACAGCAATGGTGTTTCGTTTGATGGTTAGTCTTCTAGCATCACTTGGGTCTTTAGCAATAGCTTCACAAATGCGAGCAACACCCGGTGTGTAAATCAGAGAAAGATCATCACGGTTACGAATAGGCAACTTAGATTCGATGGTTAGCTTGCCACCTAGGTGAGCTAGGAAAGTTCTATCTGAAACCTTGCCAACAACAACACCTGGAACAAGTTTTAGACTTTCAACGATTTGTTCAGCATGTTCAGAGTTAGTACATGCACAGGTAAGGTCAACTCTTACTCGTTCTGCATCAGAGTGATTCACGTCTACTGCGGTAACCGAACCACCGGAGCGCTCGATAATCGAAGTTAGCTCGCTAACTGCTGTGTTTTTAGCAGGAGCTTCTAGGCGAATAGTTATTGAATACTGAACCGATGGCATCATTGACATGTCTTTAGTCTGCCATGAGTAAAGAAAATGGGCTAACTAGCGCCTAGTTATTGGCATCCGCATCGCCAAGGGTTGCCTCAACGGTTATTTCCTTGCCATTTCTGGTTAGTTTCAAAGTCACCTTAGAGTTGGCTGATTTAGAGCGGATAGCAGCAGTTAGCTTGGAAGCACTATCGATGCTCTGCCCATCACATTCAGTGATTACGTCGCCAACTTTGATACCAGCCTTATCTGCAGGGCCATTAGCAGTGAGTTTTTCCACCAAAGCTCCAACACTGAAAGAGGCAGCCGCATCAGAATTAGTGGCATCGGATACAAATGCTCCTAGTAAGCCATGGCTTACCTTTCCATTCTTGATGATTTGATCTGCAACGCGTTTACCAACATTAGATGGAATAGCAAAACCAACACCAATGCTTCCTGCTTGAGAAGATGTGGTTGTGGCTGTTGCAATGGCAACGTTGATGCCAATTAGTTGACCCTTGTCATTGATTAGAGCACCGCCTGAATTACCAGGGTTGATAGCTGCATCGGTTTGAATAACATCAAGGTTCACCGGTGGAGCATCTGTGCCATTGTTCCAAAGCTGCAAGCTTGAACCACCATCTTTAGGAACTGCAGCAGAGGCCACCTGGATTGTTCTGTGCATAGCTGAAACAACACCTGATGTCACTGTTGCGTCATAACCAAGCGGAGCTCCAATAGCAACAGCAAAATCGCCAACATTAATCTTTGAACTGTCAGCAAATTCGATAGGACTAAAACCTGTGCCAGAAGCCTTAATGACAGCTAGGTCATTAGTTGGATCTGTGCCAATCACCTTGGCCTTATAAATTCGATCAGAACTAGTCTTCACTTCAATAACAACATCAGAAGTTGATCCATCAAGAGTGACAACGTGCGCATTGGTAAGAATGTAACCATCAGCAGAAAGAACAACACCTGAACCTGTTCCGGCAGATGAGTTACCTGAGACGGAGAGAGTAACAACAGAAGGCAAAGCCTTAGCTGCAGCACCGGTAACCCAGTTCACGCTGCCAGGGTTGTTAACGGTAACTTGTTGAGATCCAGATAGCAGCGGTAGCACTCCACCAATAGCGGATGCACCAACAAAGACTCCCAGTAGTGGACCAAGCACAGCAACCAAGATAAGACTGGTTGAAGCTTTAGCCTTCGGAGCTGGAACAGCTTGAGGTTGCTGAGGCAACTTAACTGGCTCCCCTAAGAACTGGTTGTTGTAATGGCTTTTGTTATCTGACATAGAACTTCATTCCCTACTAAAACTAATTCAAAGTAAAACTATGGGTTCAACTTCATTAGTTTATGAAATAGTCCTGAGAAATTTCTGAAAATCAGCAACCCCAACTAATCACCTTAGGAACACAAGGCCTAGCCACCAGCCTAGGAATCTGTGTTTTAGGTGGAACTACTTCCTGCCCAACTTGAAAGGCAACCGGCGTTGCATTGGAAATAATATTTGGTCTGACTCGAGTCCAAGTATTTAACCCAGAGAAGATGTATTCAACTGAATAACTGATAGCCAGGTTTACCTGAACCTTGCCAGCAGTATCGGCAAGATAACGAGGCTCCGAAATAGTTGCTGATGCGCTTGAACCGTTGTCTGTGATTTGCCATTTATAGTTCAATGGCTTGAACCTGATCTGGGCAGCTAATCCAAGCAACTTAGTTTTTATAAGTTGCAGATTTGCAGATGAACTAAGTTGCACACCAGTGCCAACCAAAATCCCTGAACTAGGTTTCACAAAGATGCTTGGTGTTGTTGGTCTAAAACTCTTTAGAGCAGCACTGAGCTTGGTTTGACTTGGTTTACCAATGTTGACGATAGCGATTGGTTGACTAGGTGGATACAGACTCCAACAGCCAACATGGCCTGATTGCAAAAGTGACGCCATTAGATCTGGCGATAAACCGTTTGGATAAACCAAGCATCTAGGCGCTGTTGCAGTAGGGGCTCCGATAGCCAAGCTAACTGAGCCATTGCTTCCTTTGACCAACACAGCATTCCTGACACAGAGCGAGAGTTCTGCTGAATCACTAAGCGCACCAACTGTCGTGTTAGTAAAGCTAAAAGCTGGTGGACAAGATGGTGCTTGATACCAAAGACCTGAAACTAGCAATGTGGTCAGCAGCAACATTCAAAGAGCCTAAATCTTGAATTCAAGGCTTTTGAGTTATCAACAGTAAAAGAAAAACCCCAACCGAAGTTGGGGTCTATCTATTTAGTTGCGGAGGCAGGATTTGAACCTACGACCTCCGGGTTATGAGCCCGGCGAGCTACCGAACTGCTCCACCCCGCGGCGAAGTTCTACTCTAACACAAGACGGCTATTTTTTGCTGGCCGCTAGTGCTGCCTCAATGGCTGCCTTAAGCCTTGCATCAGCCTTACCAAAAGCGGTCCAGTCGCCTGCTCTCATAGCAGCGTCCTTATCGATCATGGCTTGCTTAGCTGCTGCAAGTGCTGTGGCTAGTTGTTGGGCTTTAGTTTGACCTGGGTCAACTGGAGTTGGGTTACCGCCACCTGAACCAGCATTGCCATCGAATAGAGCATTTAGGGCTGAATCCAAGTTGTCCTCGAAAGCGATCTTGTCACCAAAGGCAACTAGCACTTTCTTCAGAAGCGGGAATGATGTTTCACCAGTGGACTGAATGTATACCGGCTGAACATAAAGCAAGCCACCACCAACAGGAAGTGTCAATAGGTTTCCGTTGAGAACCTTAGTTGAACCCTGTCGCAAGATGTTCAGGAGCTTCGAAACTTCGCTATCAGAGTTGAAGTTGTTCTGAACTTGACCAGGACCTGGAACAATCGTGGTTCTAGGTAAGGTAAGCAACCTGAGCTTTCCATAGTGTGAAGAAATCTTTCCATCAACATTTCCTGCGTCAGAATCTGCAACCAGATAAGCAGTCAAAACATTTCGAGATGACTCACCAGTAGATCTTGGAATGAAAGTTGAGTAGATCGAGAATGACGGCTTCTTCTGAGTTGGAGCCTGCAAGGTGAGGTAGTAAGGCGGTTGCAGTGAACCGGTGCCTTGACCTTGATCAACTGGATCATTAGGTGTCATCCAAGCATCTTGCTGAGAGTAGAAAGCTCCAGCGTCAGATACGTGATACTGACCTAGAATTCCTCGTTGCATCTTGAACAAATCAGCTGGGTATCTAACGTGTGAGAGCAACGCTCCAGACATTTCAGATGCAGGGCTAACAGTCTTAGGGAAAATCTTCATCCAGGTTTTTAGGATTGGATCTTTGGTATCCCAGGCATACAACTTCACAGAACCGTCATAAGCATCAACAGTTGCCTTCACAGAGTTACGAATGTAGTTGATTGAGCCTCTAGCAATAGGAGAAGTAGTTGAGCTATCGGCAATAGTGCTGCCTAGGTTTTCTGCTCTTGAGTAAGGGTAGTTAGCGCTGGTGGTGTAACCATCAACAATCCAAACAACTTTGCCCTTAACAATTGCAGGATAGATATCGCTATCAAGAGTTAGGTAAGGAGCAACTTCAGCAACACGGTCCTTCGGGCTTCTGTGATAGAAAATCTGTGACTTGTCGCTAACCGCATCGGATAGCAGAATCTGTTCGCTCTGGAACTTCAACGCGTAAGACAAACGCTTGACTATGCCATCAAGAGTCGGGCCACCATTACCTTTGAAGGTAGTCATGGTCTGCTGATCAGTTGCACTCGCTTCTGATCCTGCTGGATAGTCAAGTTCACGATCTGCAGAACCCTTAGGTGAGCCAACGATTGAATACTCAGGAGAATTCTCACCGAAGTAAATGCGTGGCTCATACTTACCTAGCTGACCGCTTGAAGGAATACCAGCTTGAAGGAACACTGGTTGACCATCAGCTGAACGTCTATTTCCATAAGCTGCAACTAAACCGTAACCGTGGGTAAATACAATCACGTTGTTATACCAAGACTGTGATGAACCAAGACCTGATTGGTTTAGTTCTCTAACTGCAAGCACAGTGTCCTGGACCTTGCCATTGATCTTGTATCGATCAACATCTAGGTGATTCACAAAGTTGTAATACTGACGGTATTGCTCAAGTTGCTTGAATGATGCGCTAACCAAGTTAGGGTCAATGATGCGAATCTGTGCAGCTGTCTGAGCGTCAGCTTTCAGAGCACCCGCTGTTGCAGTTGTCTTAGCTTCATACTGAATTGTCTCAACGTTATCTAAGCCGTAGGCAGCTCTGGTTGCAGCAATGTTTCGATCTATAAAGTCAGCTTCAAGAGTTCTTTCGTTTGGAACAACCTGGAAAGTTTGCACGATGCCAGGCCAAGCTCCACCAAGTAACACAGCACAGACCAACATCAGAGCGGTACCAAGAACTGCAAGTCTCCACTTAGCAATTACTGCCACCGCTAGATAAATGATTGCAACAACGAAAGCGATAGCTGTAAGAATCTGCGCTGCTGGAATTGCTGCATTGACATCAGAGTATGTAGCACCGGTGTATAGACCTGATGCGCTGGTCAGAGTTTCATACTGACCTAACCAGATGCTGATACCTAGTAGTGCCATGAAAACAGAAGCAAGAACAGCAACCTGGATTCTGGCTGCCTTACTGAAACTTGACTGCTTGCCATTGAATTTGATGCCACCGTAAACCAAGTGGAAAACCAAAGCTGGAATAAGTGAGAGGACTGTAACCACCATCAAGTAACCAATTAGATTCACATAGAACGGCAAGTCGAAGAGGTAGAAACCAACATCCAATTTGAATTGTGGATCTAGAATCCCGGTGTAGCTGTGGTTTAGGAAAGTCAAAACAGTTGGCCACTCGGTCATCTGTGATGTGCCAAGGAATAGTGCAATCAGCAAAGGAACAAGAAGCATAAGACGCTTACGCAACTTATCTAGAACGCTTCGATACTCCCCTAGATCTCTGCCAAAGAAATCATTGCCTGTGGCATAGATAGGTCTTAGTCGCCAAGCGATGAAAATGTTTACCCAAACCATTAGACCTGCAAACAAAGCAGAGCCAATGAACACTAAAGCCTGTGCCCAGATCTGAGTAGTGAAGACACTTAGATATCCCAATTGATCAAACCAAAGCACATCTGTATAAACACCTGATGCGCTAATCAGAGCAATGGCTAGCAACGCAACGATGGCTAGTGAAATAACTAGCGGAGCACGCTTACGAATATTTACTTGAGATGCCTGTGTCATTTGTTTTCCTTTTTACTTTGTGCAACTTGGGAGGCTAGCTGTGCCATTACTTGAAGCAATAGCTTTCACTGCCTTCAATGAATCCTGAATGTTTGAAACCTTTATTACTCTGATGCCATCTGGAACATGTCCAATAACTTCATCACAGTTTTCACTTGGTGCTAAGAACCATTTAGCTCCGGCACGCAAAGCACCATACATCTTCTGTCTGATACCACCGATAGGGCCTATAACTCCTTCTGGAGTAATAGTTCCAGTGCCAGCAATCTTCTGACCACCGGTAAGTGATCCTGGAGTCAACTTGTCATAGATAGCGAGCGTAAGAATTTGTCCACCGCTAGGCCCACCAACGTTTCCAACTTCAATATCAATCTTGAAAGGGAATTCAGGAACACTCTGAACATAGATCCCCATTCGCCATTGCTCATCAATTAGCTTCGGTAAAACATAAACAGT
>WLIC01000028.1 GCA_009702405.1 Actinomycetota bacterium | reverse complement strand
CGTGCAGGACGTTGCTTCGGTTATCGAAGAACCTGCACTTTTGCTAGATTAATAAATAGTTCCCGCAGGGGGAAGGAAAGAAGGAAACCATGAGTGAATACACACCACAAAACAACCAGTCAAACGCAGACAGCCCACTTCCAGTCCTAGCTTTAGTGTTTGCTTTCGTAGCACCACTAGTTGGAGCAATCCTGGGTCACGTAGCTCTAAGCCAGATGCGTCAGGGAAAGATCAGCTCAACCAACATCGGTCTTGCTAAAGCCGGAATGATTTGTGGTTGGGTGTTTACCGGCCTGACATTCCTACTGATCGCTCTTTACGTCGTGATTATTGTTTTCGCAGTTTCTAACGGATACGACTTTTCTGACTACTAAAACTTATTGATATTCATTATCAATAAGGTAGAGTTGCCTCAACGAATACAAGTTGGAGGCAACAATGCACCTTATTCAATTGGCAGCAGAAGCACATTCCTCAACAGAGGGCTTGTGGGAAGAAGCTTGGTCGATATTTACCGATCCAAGTCACATCATTGCTGAACTAGGTTGGACCCTAATCCAGGACGTTGTCCTTATCTGGTTGCTCTATGGCACTGTCTGGAAGAAAATGATCCTGCCAAGGCTCCGCAAGGAAATCCATAAAGAGATTGACGAAGAGCACAACATCAGTCATGACGACGAGTAGTTCCTCCCCGGCTAGAAGGCAAACCTGGCAAAAAGACGCTGTCTTACATGCCTTGGGCAAGTCTCAAGGCTTTGTTTCAGCCCAACAGCTGCACAGACAGCTGACCCAGCATGGCTCTGTTATAGGTCTAGCAACTGTTTATAGGACCCTAAACAGCCTTGTCGCAGATGGTTTAGCGGATTCTCTAGTCGGTAAAGAAGGCGAAAGCCTATTTAGAGACTGCTCTAAAGACCATCATCATCACCTGATCTGCAATGGCTGTGGGATTGCCGTTGAGATAGAGGCTGAACAGGCTGAAGCCTGGGCCTCAAAGGTCGCTAAAGACCATGGCTTCACGGATGTCTCTCACACCATAGATATATTCGGTACTTGCCAAGCTTGTAGCAACTAGTATTTAGAAAGGCGAAAATGCTTTCCTAAAGGGGGACACATGGAATTTGTAACTAAAGCGATCAAACTAACTACTTCAGTTAGAAGAATTTTCAAGATTCTCTCAATCCTCTTTGGCCTATTGGCCCTAAGCCCAATTGTTTTTGGAATTGTGAGCAATTTCTTGCCCTCTGAAGCCAGGGCTTACTCAAATTCATACTCAACCAACATGAGTTTCATGTTGACTCAGGTGTTTGCCACTGCATTCACTTTTGTGGCTCTTGACTATCTGTTGAAGCCGAGAATCAGAGATTTGAAGGAAGTGCTTGGATTTGAGCAAAACCGGGATGTTGTTTCTGCCCTGATTGGTTCCTATACGCGGAACTTGAGGCAAAACTCGGTATTCCTTTTTGTTGTTAGCTCAGGGTTTGTTGTGAGCGCACTTTGGCAACTTGCCACGGCTGTTCAATGGACATCGCTGCCGCACATTTCTTCAACTAGCCAGCCTCTGGATGTGGTTTACTTTCTGCTGGCCTTCCAGCCCTTTCTGACAGCTCTAGTTTTGATCTCTTTGGCCATATTCCTGCTAGGTCAGGCTAAAAGGCTAAGAGCGGGTTTGGCCAAGCTGGAAACCCCAAATATTCACCTAAATTAGGACTTGCACACACCACCTAAACAGGTCTAAACTTGGGTGGTTGCCCGAAATCTTTGGGTCAGCCACAATCAGGTTCTTATAAGACCTACCATCATTTTTAATACGGAGGAAGACGATGTCTGCTTACTGCCAGGTCACTCAGACCGGTCCGCAGTTTGGACACGCTGTTTCGCACGCTCAGAACAAAACTAAGCGTCGTTTCAACCCAAACATTCAGAAGCGCACATACTTCGTGCCTTCACTAAAGCGCAACGTGACACTAAACCTATCTGCCCGTGGCATCAAGGTTATTGACGCACGTGGCATCGAGTCTGTTGTTGCAGAGCTAAAAGCTCGCGGCGAGAAGATCTAAGGAATAGACCATGGCTAAAGACAGAGACATTCGTCCAATCATCAAGATGAAGTCAACAGCGGGAACTGGTTACACATACGTAACCCGTAAGAACCGTCGTAACGACCCAGACCGTATCGTGCTAAAGAAGTACGACCCAGTTGTGCGCAAGCACGTTGAATTCCGCGAGGAGCGCTAAAAATGGCTAAGAAGAGCAAGATTGCACGCAACGAACAACGCAAGGTTGTTGTTGCACGCTACGCAGACAAGCGCGCAGCACTAAAGAAGGCTTTGGTTGACCCTAACTCAACAGACGAGCAGCGCGAAGAGGCACGTCTAGGCCTACAGAAGCTTCCACGTAACGCATCTCCAACTCGCGTTCGTAGCCGTGACGCTATCGATGGTCGCCCACGTGGTGTTCTAAGCAAGTTCGGTGTTTCTCGTGTTCGTTTCCGCGACATGGCTCACAAGGGCGAGCTACCTGGTATCACCAAGTCTTCTTGGTAAATCCAACAGTTTTTCAAGAGATCCGCTGCCTAAAAGCAGCGGATTTTCTGCTTAAAAGGGCCAAAACCCGCTAATTCACAGGAAAAGATTCTAAAGAGTTATCCTCAACACGCCGAAACCCTAATAAACACAAGGGTTCTAGCCGTATAGGGTGAAACCGACATCCCGTCAAGCACTTTGAATGTCCAGGAGGACCAAATGTCAGCACTAAACAAGAGCGAGCTAGTAGCCGCTATCGCAAGCCACACCGGTGAATCACAGGCTGCAGTCAACCGTACAGTTGACGCATTCTTTGAGATCATCGCTTCAACTGTTGCTAAGGGCGACAAAGTAACAATCCCAGGTTGGTTGTCAGTTGAGAAGGGTCACCGCGCTGCACGTGCAGGACGTAACCCACAGACTGGTGCAACAATCCAGATTGCTGCTTCAAACACCGTAAAGGTTTCTGCAGGTAGCAAGCTAAAGGCTGCAGTTAAGTAATTCAAGTTACACAAGCAGACGACGCACTTCGGTGCGTCGTTTTGCTTTAACTTAGGCTTATTCAATGACCACAACAATTACTTCAAAGACGTATGTCTTTAGTTTGTTGTTGCTTGGTTTGGCTGTCGGTCTAGTTGTTGGAATGTTTGTTGGCGGGGCAGCAGCACCTAGCGCTCTGGGCGATGTTGGGGCAACTCTGCGCTGGCTGACACCAGCTCTTCGATCTGTAAGTGATCTATCTGAAGCGGTAAGCATTGGTTCATTAGTCTTCGCAGCTTTTGCACTAGAAGCAAAAAGCAAAGCTTTCACTAAAACAGTTTCATTGGCAGCAAGCACTTCAGCAGTTTGGGCTTTAGCTGGAACAGCTTATTTAGTAGCTACTTATCTCACCATTACTGGTTCACAGTTTTCTTTTGAGAAATCTTTTGCCGATCAGTTTTACATCTTCATTACAGATATTCAATTGGGCCAGATGCTTGCCCTCAATGTTTTAGCGGCATTCGTTTTATCGATTATGGCGTTGCTAGTTAGAAACCTGTTTGGTGTAGCAGCACTTGCTGCTATTGGTTTAGTAGCTCTAGTCCCAGTTGCACTAAGTGGTCACGCAGCAGGTTCAGCGTCACACTCGATGGCAGTCAACGCACTTGGTCTTCACCTAGTTGGTATTTGCATCTGGGTTGGCGGTTTAGTTGCACTCTATGTTTCCTACAAAACCCAGGCTGTGAATGCTTTCGTCACAAGATACTCCTCTATTGCACTATTTGGTTTTGGTTTAGTTGCGGTCTCTGGTTTTGCATCAGCGCAGATACGCATTGGTCCTATTACAAACCTGTTCACGACAGGTTACGGTCAAGTTGTTTTACTCAAGAGTTTGGTTCTTGTAATTCTCGGAGTATTCGGGGCTCTCTATCGCAGGAGTTTTATTGCCAAATTACAAGAAACCGCTAACAAGTTCTGGAAACTTGTTTTAGTTGAATTCTTGTTATTCGGATCAGCCATAGGTCTTGGAACAGCATTGGCTAGAACAGCTAACCCAGTTACTGATTACCCAGGTGGAACTCCTACTCCTGCTGAAATACTCACAGGATCGAAACTTCCACCAGAACCAACAGCAATCACTTGGTTCACTACTTTCAAACCGGATCTAATCTGGTTGCTGGTAACAGCGGCTCTTGCTGGTTTCTATGTTGCTGGTGTTCTTCGCCTACGTAAGCGTGGGGACAGCTGGCCTATTGGCAGAACAATCTCGTGGCTAGCTGGTGGTGGTTTACGGTTCTATGTCACTAACGGTTACTTCAATGCTTACGAACAGTATCTATTCAGTGCACACATGCTTGCTCACATGTTGCTAACCATGGGCGTTCCTGTCTTGCTAGTTCCTGGGGCACCAGTAACACTGTTGGCAAGGGCAGTATCAAAGCGTCAAGATAACTCTCGTGGCGTAAGGGAGTGGGTGCTTTGGGCTGTTCACACTAAATATGCAGAGTTCATTGCTCATCCAATAGTTGCAGCAATACTCTTTGCTAGCTCTCTAGTTGTTTTTTACTTCACACCAATATTTGGTTGGGCAACTCGTGAACACGTAGGTCATGAATGGATGATTGTTCACTTTGTTATTACCGGTTATCTTTTTGTTCAAGCCTTGATTGGTGTTGATCCAGGTCCTAAACGTTTTGGCTATCCGCAACGACTAATACTTTTGATTGCAACTCTTGCCTTCCATGCTTTCTTTGGTTTAGCCCTGATGTCAGGAGATACCTTGTTACTACCTGAATGGTATGGAGCAATGGGAAGAGTGTGGGGTCAAACACCTTTAGAAGATCAACAAACAGGTGGAGCAATAGCCTGGGGTATTGGTGAACTCCCAACAGCAGCGCTAACCATCATCGTTGCTATGCAATGGGCTAGAAGCGATGAACGTGAAGCTAAGCGACTAGATAGAGCCAGTGACCGCAGTGGTAACGAGGATTTGTCTGAATACAACCGTATGCTTGACGCTCTGGCCAAACGCAAAGAAGATTCAAGGTAAATCAAGTTGTCTGAAATAAAGCTCTCTAAAGAGCAACTAGCTCTGTTTGAATACATCGAGAAAGATGGTCAAACAGTCTTTGTTACTGGTCGTGCTGGTACTGGTAAATCAACCCTGCTGGGTTATCTAAGAGATAACACCGACCAAGATGTTGTGGTCTGTGCTCCTACCGGTGTTGCTGCCTATAACGTAGGTGGAATTACTATTCACTCTTTGTTTGGCTTTCCTTTCGGAGCACTGACAGCAAGTGATGTTGCTAAGCATCTAGGTAGAAGACAGCGTGAAGTTCTTCGCGAAATCGACATGCTGATTATTGATGAAGTGTCCATGGTTTCAGCAAACCTAATGGATGCCATCGATGTTGCTCTAAGAGTTGCTAGAGGTAAACCTAAGGTTCCTTTCGGAGCTTGCAAGGTTGTCATGTTTGGTGACCCTTATCAGTTAGCTCCAGTTCCAGCTCGAGGTGAAGAACTTGAGAAGCTAGTTGAAATGGATTACCGCTCACAGTGGTTCTTTGATGCCAAGGTTTGGTCATCAGAACGCATGGAGATCTTTGAACTAGTGGAAATCTTTAGACAAAGAGATCCTGAGTTCAAACAAATACTTAACTCCATTCGTGTTGGTGAAGTAAACCAAGAAATGGTTGACCGCATCAACCAAGCGGGCAATCGCTTCCCACCGCATGAGAATGTAATTCGTTTGGCAACAGTGAACAACATCGTTGACAACGTCAACTCTGTTCGGTTAGCAAAACTAGAAACAGAAGAACGAATCTTCAAATCATCTTTTGCACAAGGTGATGCGAGTGCTTTTGGTAATGCACTTCCAGCTGAGAGCCAACTACATCTCAAAGTTGGTGCTCAGGTTATGTTCATCAAGAACGATGATCAAAAGCCAGTTAAGAATGCTGATGGTGCAATGGGTTGGCGTTGGGTGAATGGAACTATCGGCAAGGTAGTTTCCTTTGGTGATGGCAACCAGGTTCTAGTCGAAGCAGATAATGAAATACACACGGTTGGTGTTAGCACCTGGCAGAAGGTGCGTTACCTAATCGAAGAAGAGTTCAGTGAAGAAACCGGTAAGTTCACCGAGAAACTTGTTCCAGAAGTTTTAGCTGAATTCAAACAAATACCTTTGCGTCTTGCTTGGGCTGTCACTGTTCATAAATCTCAAGGTCAGACCTATGACGAGGTAACAATAGATATGGGTTCAGGTGCTTTCTCTTCAGGGCATACCTATGTTGCACTCTCAAGAGTTAGATCACTAGAAGGTCTTTATCTAACTAAGCCGATAAGACTAAAAGATATTCAGGTAGACCAAGCTGTCGTTGAGTTCATGGGTGGAGCTAGATCCATGGTCAGCGAAGACCCGTTAGGTCTGTCCTAAGAGTTCAACCACCAGTTGATTGGATGCTCAACTCGTTGAGCCCACCAAGATTCTTTGTGTCCAGTTCCTGGATACAACTCAGCTTTGTAATTTAGATCTCTCTGCCAACCAGCTTTATCCATGGCCTCAACAAAGTTGTAATGCCAAGAACAGTAGCTAGCATCTAGCTCTGCTGTTCCAACATCGCTATAAACCCGAACATCTTTAGGTAAAGATTCAACTGTGAGATCGATTAGTTCTTGGCAACCCAAGAGCCATGCGGTTGATAACCCTAAGGCTGTTCCAAATACTTCAGGATGTCTTGAGACACCGTAGAGAACAGCAAGACCACCAAGAGATGAACCCATCTGGGCTGTTCGGGTTGGGTCAAGCTTGAGCCCGTATCTCTTAGCTAGTTCAGGTACTAGTCGAAGAGCAAGCATATCTTGGTATTCGTTTGCTTTGTAATCTAACTTGCTTGGTTTCTTGATTGCACCGATGTTATCTAGCATGTGTGGTCTGGTCTTCAAGATATCTTCTGGAGCAAGTTCAGCCATACGTTGAGAATCATCAACTCGATAAACCCCGACAATGATTGGCAGCTTGCCATCTTTAGCAACAATGCG
>WLIC01000027.1 GCA_009702405.1 Actinomycetota bacterium | reverse complement strand
GCCTCGCCAAGATGGCTTTGGATCTAAGGCTGTTTCAGGAACAGTCTCAGTTACAGGTAAATAGAGGGGATCTGGGGTTTCTTGGGTCATGACTAAACCCTACTTCCCGTCATGGAACGCACCTACCAAAAGGTAACCTTAATAGGTGCGCAAGTTGATTTATTCGCTCTATGAGCGTCAGATTCTGGGAGATCTCAGTAATGCTGACCTGCCGAAGCATGTTGCCGTCATGCTCGATGGCAATAGACGTTGGGCTGAGCGAAACTTTGGAGCTAAAGCTCAAGTTGGTCACACTGCAGGCGGCAAGAAGATTCATGAGTTTCTAGGTTGGTGTGATGACCTAGAGATTCCAGTTGTTACTTTGTATATGCTCTCCATCGAGAATCTAACTAAAAGATCTAACGATGAACTAGATGCATTGCTTCGAATCATTGGCGATGTTGCAACAGAGCTAGCTGAAGCTAAGAAGTGGCGAGTAAGGCTAGTGGGGGATAGAGACTCACTGCCAGTTCAACTTAGAGAACGAATTGAAATAGCAGAGAAAGCAACGGCAGATCTTGATGGTTTGCATGTGAACCTGGCTGTTGCTTACGGTGGTCGTAATGAGATTGCTGAAGCCATGAAGAATATTCTTAGAAAACATTCTGAAGCAGGAACCAAGATTGAAGATCTTGCAGAGCTGCTATCACCAGAACTTATAACCGAGCATCTTTATACGGGTGGTCAACCAGATCCTGATTTGATTATTAGAACCTCAGGTGAACAAAGACTCAGTGGTTTCTTACTTTGGCAATCAAGTAACTCTGAACTTTACTTTGAAGAAGCACTGTGGCCTGATTTCCGCAGGGTTGACTTCCTCCGAGCCCTCAGAGCTTTTGGTAAACGTAACCGCCGCTTCGGTGCCTAAAAAGTTAACATCTGATTACAGCCCACGCTCTCGGGCGTGTTGAAACTCTGTTCTGACAATCCTTAGGCGTAATCTCAAATCAACATAAAGGCTACCCAGGAGTGTTAATGGCCACTAATAGCAGCGCATCAACTAAGACATCAAAATCAACTGCTAAGGCCAAACCAGTCAAGCCCGATACGAAGATAAAAACCTTCGTCATAGACACCTCAGTATTACTCGCTGACCCTAGAGCTATCTTCAGGTTCAAAGAACACGAGGTTGTAATTCCAATCATTGTTATCAATGAACTTGAGAAGAAAAGACATGACCCAGAGATTGGGTATTTCGCTAGACAAGCTCTTCGTCATCTTGATGATCTCAGAATGGAACACGAGAGATTAGATTTCCCGGTTGAAGTTGGCGATGGTGGAACACTACGAGTTGAACTAAACCACATCGACCCAAACATCTTGCCGGTTGGTTTTCAGCTAGGCGATAACGACTCAAGAATCTTGGCAGTGGCAGCAAACCTTGCCAACGAAGGTTTTGAAGTAACAGTCGTCTCTAAAGACCTGCCACTGAGAGTAAAAGCATCAGCGCTTGGTTTAACAGCAGATGAATACCGTGCCGAGATGGCAGTTGATTCTGGCTATACCGGTATTCATGAAATAGCTATGAGTGCAGATCAAATGAGCGATTTCTACGATGCTGAAACATTTGAGCATTCAGAGGTAAAGAACCTACCGGTGAACTGTGGTCTGGTTATCACCAGTGAAAGAGGCTCAGCTCTTGGAAGAGTTACCTCAGATAAGAAGATCAAGCTAGTTAGGGGGGATAGAGATGTCTTCGGCGTTCATGGCAGATCTGCTGAGCAAAGACTTGCTATCGATGTCCTACTAGACCCTGAAATCGGAATTGTGTCCCTTGGTGGTAGAGCTGGTACTGGTAAATCAGCGTTAGCGCTGTGTGCTGGTTTAGAAGCAGTGCTAGAGCGCAGAGCACACAAGAAGATAATGGTCTTTAGACCGCTCTATGCAGTTGGTGGCCAAGAACTTGGTTACCTACCAGGGTCTGAGGCTGAGAAGATGAACCCTTGGGCTCAAGCAGTCTTTGACACTCTAGGTCCACTGGTTTCTAAAGAAGTCTTAGAGCATGTCACAGACCGAGGAATCTTAGAAGTTCTTCCTCTGACACACATCAGAGGAAGATCACTTCATGACACTTTTGTCATTGTTGATGAAGCTCAATCACTGGAGCGAAACGTTTTGCTAACAGTGCTCTCACGTATTGGTCAGAACTCAAGAGTTATCTTGACCCACGATGTTGCTCAAAGAGATAACCTTCGAGTCGGTAGACACGATGGAGTTGCATCAGTGATTGAAGCACTCAAAGGACAGTCACTATTTGCTCACCTGACACTAACCAGAAGTGAACGTTCACCAATTGCAGATATGGTTACCTCTCTTCTAGACACCTAGAGCTGTGTATAACTTGAGCACCAAAATCAGTTTCTAACTAACTTTGGGCTGTGCCCAGTTTTCCTGAAACCTTAGCTCTAATACCCGCTCTGTATTTGCTAGCGGTGGCATGGCCACTCACAGCAATTGATCTCAGAGAGCATCGCTTGCCCAACAGGTTAGTCCTGCCTGTATTTCCGATAGCTCTTGTATCTCAGTTGTGTGCCACCATGATTTCAGGGGACTGGGCACGCCAACTCTTTGCAATCCTCATCGCAGTAATAGTCATGGCAATAGGAATAGCAGCTAATTACTTTGATGTTCTAGGCATGGGGGATGTGAAGCTAGCTTCAGCCATTTGCCTAATAGTTGCTTACTTCAATCTCTACTTACCAGTAATCGCACTAGGAACAGCATTCGTCTTAGCCTTTGCTGTTGTCCTGGTTTTGTTATTCAGAGGTAAAGCAAAACTAGGTTCAAGTATCCCGCTAGGGCCTTACCTATTGCTTAGCTTTATAGGTTCTTTAGGCTGGCAATTATTGCTCTGAATCGGTTGATGAAAATACAGCGAATAAAAACCGCTTCAAGGGAGAGGGCAATTGGCATCACGTTTAGCGAAAGGTTTGACAGATCGCTTATTTGGAGGTGGGGGTTCTATAGGAGAGGTCTTGAAATACGGGTTGTGCCATCGCGATCACTTAAGGTTCTGTATCCGAGAACATTACGTAATTTCGACAAGAAATGGCAGTAGGGTATTGCTATGGGGCAAGTGCATGTTTTGGCTGAAAATATCTTTCCAAAACTACTTTGATCAATCCCCCCAAAGTAAGGTATGAAACCTTGATTCATCCAATGATTATTTCTCAAAGTACCGAACCCTGGGTAGTCACAATCTTAATGTTAGGGCTATCTTGGGTTACTTGGGTAGGTTGGATTATTTCACTTTTCCAAAAAAAAAGTGCTGACGACTTTACAACACCAGCAAGACGAATGCTTATCCCCATCTTCTTCACAATTTTTGCTTTTGAGGGGTATGAACTTTCAGAGGAATCTGTCCTCCACAACCTGGTCACCGGAACAGCCACTATCGCAGCCTGTATTGTAATTTGCGCAGCATTAGTGTTCATTTTCAAACGGCTAAAGCCTTAGCTTAAGAAGCGCAACAAAAATAGCGCTAGAGGTGAAGAGGCAGCAAAGTATGATGTGACCTAGCACAACTGCATAAACCAAAAGAAAAAATATCGACTGGAGCCAAAATGAACAACCATGCACAAATTTTAGAAGCTTCAGCAATTAATCCTCCTATTTTTATTGCCGCTATAGGTTACATTTTTTATCGTTTTATCTACACCGAAACTAAGAAAAATATTAAAGGGGAAGTTACGAAAGTAGGCAAGTGGATTGGGTTCTTTGTTGCTCAGGCACTGATCGGACTTGTCGTAATAGGAGAATTTGGTAAAGAGACTTTTCTTCCTACACTCGCAGTAGCAGTGCTTGAATACCTTGCTTGTTATTTAGCCAGGGTTTTTGCAAAAAGGGCGAAGCATTAGGTTCTTTAGGTAAGTGAAAAATAGGCTCGAAACGACGGTTTGCACTTAGGCATTTCATTCGCAACTAAGAGCCTGTTGGATTCTCTGCAATTCCCTTAATTAGCTCTAGTCATAGACAAGACATCGAGAGCCTTATCTAGCTGTTCCATGGTTAGCTTCTCGCCATCAACGTAACCAAGTTCAATGGTTGCTTCACGGATAGTGATGGCTTTAGCGACAGCATGCTTAGCGATTTTTGCTGCTGCTTCATAGCCAATATATTTATTTAGTGGAGTCACGATTGAAGGCGAAGATTCAGCTAGTGCTCGAGCTCGTTCAACATTTGCTTCTAGACCTGTGACAGTCTTATCGGCTAGCAGTCTTAGCGAGTTAGATAGCAATCTGATTGATTCCAATAGGGCATTACCCATAACTGGAATAGCTACGTTTAGTTCAAAGTTTCCTGATGCACCTGCCCAAGCAACTGTTGCATCGTTACCGATAACTCTGGCAACAACCATCATCACTGCTTCTGGAATGACTGGGTTGACCTTGCCAGGCATGATTGATGAACCTGGTTGCAGATCAGGGATAGAGATTTCACCGATACCTGCATTAGGTCCTGATCCCATCCAACGAAGATCATTAGCAATCTTGGTAACACCAACAACAAGAGTTCTAAGAGCACCTGATGCTTCAACTAGTGAATCTCTAGCTCCTTGGGCTTCGAAGTGATCCCTAGCTTCAGTAATAGGAAGTTTGGTTTCTGTTGCAAGTAAACGAATAACTTCCTGAGGGAAACCTTTTGGAGTGTTAATGCCTGTTCCAACTGCAGTGCCACCAAGCGGCACTTCAGCAACACGAGGTAATGCAGCGTTAACTCTTTCAATGCCATATCTAATCTGAGCTGCATAGCCACCGAACTCTTGACCAAGGGTTACCGGCGTTGCATCCATTAGATGTGTTCGACCGGCTTTGACTACTGTTGCCCAGTCCTTAGCTTTTACTTCTAAAGCTTTAGCTAGATGGTCAAGGGACGGAAGTAAGTCGTTGATAAGAGCAGCTGTTACAGCTACATGCACTGAGGTTGGGAAAACATCGTTCGAAGACTGTGAAGCGTTCACGTGATCGTTAGGGTGAACTTTGCTACCAAGTTTGTTGGTTGCAAGAGTTGCTAGCACTTCGTTCATGTTCATGTTTGAAGAAGTTCCGGAACCGGTCTGGAATATGTCTACCGGGAATTCACCATCGTGTTTACCTGCGATAACTTCATCAGCAGCCCAGGCGATGGCATCAGCAATGTTCTTATCTAAAACACCAAGGGAAGCATTAGCAAGGGCGGCAGATTTCTTGATCTGGGCTAAAGCGGCGATGTGTGCTCGCTCTAAGGTAGTTCCACTGATAGGGAAGTTCTCAACTGCACGTGCAGTCTGAGCTGCGTATAGGGCGTTTACAGGGACTTTGACTTCACCCATGGTGTCATGTTCAATTCGGTATTCCATTTAGCTGCCTAACTAGTTGATATTGCCAAAGACCACGATTTCGTGAACTTCACCGAGGGTCAGTTTGTAATTTGCGCCAACAACTGCCAATTTACCCGATTCGATGCGCTCTGCGATTAGGGCCGACCGGCCAATCATTTCGTTGATGGTATCCCTTACGTGAAGGTCAGTGATCTCATCGATGTGATGCATGCCATGGGCCTGAGCCTCTTTGACGGTAGGGGTGATTCGTTCAACCAGGTTATGAATGAATTCACCCTGGGCCAGCATCTTGCCCTCTGTTGCATCAATGGTTGCTCTGATAGCTCCACACTCATCGTGACCTAGTACCAAGATCAGAGGAACACCTAAAACTTCAACTGCATACTCTAAGGACCCAAGAATTGTCTCTGCAATAACCTGACCTGCGTTACGAACAACAAACAGGTCTCCCAAACCAACATCGAAAATGATTTCAGCGGAGAGTCTTGAATCAGCACAACCAAACAAAGCAGCAAAAGGCTTTTGAGCTTGGGCAAGGGCCTCACGTCTATCGATGTCCTGACGTGGGTGAGCAAGATCACCTGAGACGAATCTGGCATTACCTTCAACAATTGCAGCCCAGGCTTCAGCCGGAGTCTGTGGTCTAGTTGATTCAGTCAAAGTGGGGAACACCTCCTAGTCGGTCTTCTATTTCTTTAGCAAAGGTTTCGAATTCTTTTGTCTCAGCTACGCCATAGAGAAAGACATGTTCGTTCTTTTGATTGTTTAGCACCATCATGTAATCCATGGTCTTTGCTGGAGTATTTTGAACTACTGACTTATATATTTGCCAGGTGTATTTACCTGAGGTGTATTCACCGGTTGGAACTTTGCCATTGAGTTTTAGTGCTAGCCAAGTTGGGTTGGTTTCGAAGGCTTGGGTATAACCAATGTATTTCACATCAGATCCAACAAAACCTGCTTTGAAAGTCTGAACCGCATCTATTGGGGCTAGGTTGAACGCAGCACTGTTGCACCACCAGTTAGCCGGTGGGTTGATGGTGATGATGTTGAATTTGTAAGTTGCCTTTGCAGTTCTAGAGATAGTTGCATAGTCAACAGCCTTGATTCGGTTTGAATCATCTCTAGGGACGATAAGAACGATGGTAACTACCAATGCGATACAGGCAGCTAAGGCTAAACAAAGGTTGATGATTGTTTGGCGAGCTCTATGTCTTGCTGCTGAATCACTCAAAGGGTTTTAGTCTTTCTTTTTCAGAACTGCATCTAGTTTGGCTCTTGCACCAGTTAGCCACTCTTCACACTTTTGGGCTAGAACTTCACCACGCTGCCAGAGCGCCATGGACTGGTCCAAGGTCACACTGCCTTGTTCTAGCTGGTTCAGGACCTTGGTTAGCTCATCACGAGCCTGCTCATAGGTCATCTCAGCAACATCGGCGTTAGGGTTCTTCTCAGTCATCGTCTCTCCAGTTTAATCGTTAGTTGGCGGTTGCTTCTAGGTCACCCTTGGCAACCCTTAGTTTTAGGGCTTGTCCTGTCTTTACCTTGGCAGGATCGGTAATAACCTGCCCAGATTCGTCTCTAACCACCGCATAGCCACGGTCCAGTGTGCTCTGCGGAGATAGCGACCTAAGAAGGGATCTCTTGTTGGTTAGATCTGTTGCTTGTCTTTCAAGCTTTGAATCCATTTCATCTC
>WLIC01000026.1 GCA_009702405.1 Actinomycetota bacterium | reverse complement strand
TAGCACTAGCGGCATAGACGGTAGTGAATATTTGGAAGATTACGACCGCGGCAATAAGGCCAAGTTCAATTCGGTTCATGGCTTAACTCTAACCAATCTAGAAACATAGACTTGGGGCATGAGAAATGTTTGGCTCAAATACACCGTTTACCGCCTAGGGCTCTTTGTTGGCCTAACCATACTCTTTGGTCTTATTGGCTTACCTTGGGTCTTTGCCGTATTACTAGCAGCCATGCTCTCCTTCGCTTTCTCGATGTTTTTCCTATCTCATCTAAGAGATGAGATCAGTAAACAACTGCATGAGAAGAGAGTGAACTCACTAGGTTCAGGAGATCCTGAGAGCGACCTTGAAAACGAAGCAGTTGATAAGGCTTTAGAAGGTAATAGTAAAAAAACCCCAGCAAAGCCCAAGAGCAAATAACAGGGCTGTGTAACTTGTTAGCTGAAGAGCAAGGATTAGCTCTTCAGGTGTCTTAGCAGTGAACGCAACAATAGAAATAATCACAGCCATAATCACCAAGATGTTCACAATGAATATTGCAGGCATGATTAGCCACAGTGGGATAACAAGAACGAACGGTGTCCACACAAACAAAGCAAACAGTGCCAATGAAGCTTTTCTACCAATCCGAGTTGAAAGAGTCTTCTTACCGCTTAGCTTGTCTGTTTCAATATCCCTGATGTTATTTATCAACAGCACTGCTGTTGCAAAGCAACCTGCAATCACCCCACCTAAAACAGCAAAGGGATTAACATCTAGGAACTGAGTGTGACCTGATCCAACAATCTGAATGTAATCAGTTCCAATAGTTGCTACCAGTCCAAAAAATACAAAGACAACAACTTCACCAAAACCTGCATAGCCGTAAGGCTTCTTACCTCCGGTATAAAACCAAGCGGTAATAACACAAACCAAACCAACAGCAATAAACCACCATTGAGCAGTGATAACAGTTATTGCTAAACCAGCAACACCTGCTAAACCAAAAGAAATAAAGGCAGCTAGTTTCACCTTGCCTGGAGCAACTAGACCACCACCGGTTAGCCTTGCCGGCCCAACACGATTCTTATCTGTTCCTCTGATGCCATCTGAATAGTCATTGGCATAGTTCACACCAATTTGTAAAAAGAGAGCAACTAAGAGAGCTAAGACTGCAAGACCTAGATCAAAATGATTAGTGATTCGAGATGAAGTTCCACAACCAATCAGAATAGGAGCAACAGCTAACGGCAGAGTTCTAAGTCTTGCCCCTTTAATCCAAAGCTTCAGCATCAATCTTCCTCATCAAATAACTGGTTCAAAGTAATCAAATCTGTTTTGCCATTACTAAGTCTTGGTAACCGATCAACTCGAATAACCCTAATTGGTTTAGCAGCAATACCTAGTTGCTCAAAGACAGCACCTGCAACATAGTCAGCGACCTCAGGTGAACCAACATAAACAATGCCAACACGTTGACCCCATTCAGCTGAATCCAAAGCTGTTGCGCCAACCTCAACTACCCCTGGAACGCTGCCAGCAACAGCTTCAACCTGGTCAAGACCTATCTTCAAACCACCTGAGATAAGCACACGGTCAGATCTACCTAGAACAGTCAACCTTGAACCAACAAACTCCCCAACATCGTGACTCATAAAGTAACCAGAAGCATCAGCAACATCGTTTGCCAACATAGGACCTTTGATACCGATCTGACCATCAAATAACTGAACATCAACACCAGCTAGTGCTTCACCGTTATAAACACAGCCACCAGAGGTTTCAGCCATGCCATAGGTAGAGACAACATTCACACCATGCTCAGCAAAGAAGTTCAATACTTCAGCACTTACTGACTGACCACCAACCAAGATGGCGTCATAACGCTTGAGCAACATCAGCAGGAATTCATCTGTCTCAGCTAGCTGTTTGATACGAACAAGTTGTGTTGGAACAACAGATACAAACTTATGTTCACCACTAACCATCGAAGATGAAAGAGCAAAAGCTTCAGGGGTAAAACTAACTGCTGTGTTCATAAGAACCGGTGGAGTATCAGCCAGCAGTGATCTAACTAAGACCATTGCACCAGCAATGTAATTTATAGGAAGAGCTAAGACCCATTGACCTGTGAAACCAAAGTATTTCTCTGTGGCCTTAGTACTTGCAATCAGTGCTTCTTTGCTTAGATAAATCTTTTTAGGAGTTCCAGTTGAACCACTGGATTCAATAATCAAAGCTGTATTAGAAACAGTTTCAGGTATTCCTGTTACCTCAGGTTTTACTCCATTTACTTCACGAGGTGAAATATAAACACAGCACTTACCTTCTAAAGCTTCCCCTAGAGCAAGTAAAGCTCCAACAACATCATTAGCTGGAATTACTTTGACAGGAACAGAGTTCATAGATTTAGAAGTGCCAAGGGAAACTAGACCAGTCAGGATCTCTCTTTTCTAAGAAAGCTTCCTTACCCTCAACTGCTTCATCAGTGCCATAAGCCAAACGTGTTGCTTCACCAGCGAATAACTGTTGGCCAACTAAACCATCGTCAACCATGTTCATTGCATATTTCAACATACGAATTGATTGCGGAGATTTAGAAAGTATTTCCTTAGCCCAACGAACACCTTCAACTTCTAAATCTTTATGAGGAACAACAGCGTTAACAACACCCATCTCATAAGCACGTTGAGCTGAATACTCTTGCCCTAAGAAGAAGATCTCTCTAGCAAACTTCTGTCCAACTTGCTTAGCAAGATAAGCAGAACCATACCCTGCATCAAAAGAACCAACATCAGCATCAGTTTGCTTAAACCGAGCATGCTCACTTGAAGCTAAAGAAAGATCAGCAATCACATTCAAAGAATGTCCACCACCAGCAGCCCAACCAGGCACTAGTGCAATAACAACCTTCGGCATGAATCTAATAAGTCGTTGAACTTCCAGAATATGTAAGCGAGCAGATGTTCCAGTATCCCCATACTCATAACCTTCACGACCACGAACTCTCTGATCTCCTCCAGAAGAGAAAGCCCAGCCACCATCTTTAGGTGAAGGACCATTACCGGTAAGCAAAACAACACCAACCTTGGTGTTTGATTGAGCATGAGTAAGAGCTTTAGCTAGCTCATCAACGGTCTGCGGTCTAAAGGCATTTCTAACTTCTGGACGATTAAATGCAACGCGCACCACCCCTAAAGAAACATGCTGGTGGTAGGTAATGTCAGTCAAACCCTCAAAACCAGATACTTCTTGCCAGATTGACTCATCGAAGAGCTCAGAAACCTTGTTTGCCATACTCCTAGACTAACAATGTGGAGATAACCCCAGAAATAAAAGACCAGATCCTTGCAACAGCCAAGGTTCTGGCTATCCCCATGCGCACCAAGTTCAGAGGCCTAACCACCAGAGAAGTCCTCCTATTCGAAGGCCCTAACGGCTGGGCTGAATGGTCCCCATTCACAGAATACGAAGATGAAGAAGCCAGCATCTGGCTAAAAGCAGCCATCGAATGGGCCTTTGGAGATATCCCGAAGACCGATGTAAAGACAATCAAAGTCAACGCAACGCTCCCTGCCGTCAAAGACGTCCAAAAAGCTTTAGAACCATTCGGCAAATTTGAAGTAGTAAAAATCAAAGTTGCCGAAGCAGGGCAAACCCTGCAAGACGATCTAGATCGCATCCACCAGGTTAGAGAACTCTACCCAGATGCCAGAATCAGATTAGATGCCAACGGTAACTGGGATATCGAAACAGCACTAAAGATTGCCAAGACCATCTACCAAGAAAACGTTCCACTGGAATACCTCGAACAACCAGTAAGAACAATTGCTGAGATGGCAGAACTAAAACTAAAACTTCAAGAATTCAACATCAAGATCGCAGCAGACGAATCAGTAAGAAAAGTAAGCGATCCACTGGCTGTTGCTCAAGCAAACGCCGCAGACATACTCGTTCTAAAAGTTGCACCACTCGGCGGAATTAACAACGCACTCGCTATAGCAAAAGAAGCAGGTCTACCAGTAGTAGTTTCAAGTGCATTAGAAACTTCAGTTGGCATAAGTATGGGTGTTCACTTAGCTGCACTACTCAACAGCGATTACGCAAGCGGTCTTGCAACAGCAGCACTACTAAAAGACGATGTTACCGAAACACCACTTATACCTATAAACGGTGAGATACCGGTTGGACGAGTGCAAGTCAGAGGTCAGAAGCTACATACTTCAACGGCTGAAGAGCGCAGACAAACCTGGTGGACTATGCGACTGACTAGGTGTTTAAACCTCTAGCGAATCGCAGATTTGTTGAGTTCCTTGACTCCAAAGTAAACGCCTAAGCTAAGCCCCACGCTAATGACTATCCAAGACAAAGTGTCCCAACCACTCGCACCACAGTCACTGTAATATTCCTTACAATTTATTGCGGTTCTCTGAGCTAGGTTTGATAAGTTGCTCCAGATAAAAAGTGTGTTGACAGAAGTAAAAAGCCACAAACCTAATGCTCGAACGGCGTGAGTGTTTCTGTTCGAGGCGAGCACAATCGCCATAGTATTTTGATCCAAACCTTCAAACATGTCCGGAGCTGAATCAGTAACTTCAGGTGAAGATTGTTCAGAAGTATTCTCATCCCACTGAAGCCAAGTTTTGCAATTTTTACATTTCAATAACCCTAGGTCGCTTGAATGATATTTGCTTCCACAATTCGGGCAGGTCAGATTTGTCATATGAATAACATATCCCCAAATGGAAACTATCCCTGTATTTATAGCCCTGAGTAAACGTGCAATCCCTTGAAGTAGAGGTTCACGATTGTGAAGTTGAAGAGGATGGCTGTGAAGCCGATAAGGGTAAGCCAAGCGGCTCTCTTACCTTCCCAGCCTCTGGTAGTTGTTGCGTGGAGGTATGCCGCGTAAATAGTCCAGATGATGAAGGTCCAGACTTCTTTAGTGTCCCAACCCCAGAATCTGTGCCAAGCCTTATCTGCCCAGATAGCACCAGCTATAAGAGTGAAGGACCAGAGGATAAAACCAATGATGTTGAACTGGTAGGAGATCTTCTCTAGTTTTTCTACCTTAGGAAAAACCTTGAGTAGGTTTCTAAAGCCTTTAGCTCCAGGCAGCTTGGTGCTTTGAATGAACTTACTTTCCTTCATGACCAGGATGCCTGCCATAGCAGCAGCAATCATGAAGAACGCAGTTGCCAATATGGCAACGCTTACGTGAATGACTAGCCAGTAGTCCTGCAGAGCAGGTAGGAGAGATTCAACCTGAACATAGAACAAAGTGTTAGCGCAACCAATAATCAGAACAACAAAGCCTGAAACAAAGGTTGAGATGAACTTAAGGTCTTTCCAGATTAAGGCTAGAAGATAGATGGCTGTAACGATGAAGGATCCAGTAATGGAGAACTCATACATATTTGCCCATGGCACACGCTGAGCTGCAACACCTCTCGTAACAACACCAATTCCATGCAACACAACACCAAGTGTCATCAGTGAAATACCGATGGTGTCTAGCTTGCTTGCGAACTTGTCAGCCTTCTTCTTGGTTGATCCTGCTCGCTTGGTAAGAGCCCAGGCTAGAACAATGAACGCGAATGAATAAAGGGTAAGAGCTGCAAGAACAACAATTCTTGAGAGGGTTGCTAGTTCTGGGTTCAGTGTTACTACTGAGTTCATTTCGCCTTCTTCTTAATAGCTTTTGCAACTTCTCTAACAAGTTTAGGAAGTGATTCATCTCTAGATTTAGCTAAGGCACCGATTTCAATGCCGGTGCTGGTCTTTTTTACCCAGACTCTTCTTCGAGGGGTAATCAACATCAAGATCAAACTGAACAGTGTGCTCATTGCAAATAGCAAAACCCAAAGCTCTGCAGGGTTATAAGTAATGTCAAGAGATGCAAATCTCTTGATGTCTTTGAACTCAACTGTTCCTAGATCTCCTGGCAGTGTTGCTGTTTGGCCATACTGCAACTTGATTGCTTTGATCTTGCTCTTACCGCCAGCTAGCTGTTTCATACCGTGAGTGTTTAGTTCATATACGTTTGAATTCAAACCGCTATCTAAACCAAGGTTGCCAACATAAACGTTCATGGTTAGTAGTGGATCCCAAGTGTATGGGTGGTTAGAAGTTAGTGCTCCAGTTGGAAGCTTGGCAACTGTTGGATAAAAGAATGCAAGCATTCCGAATTGTTTAGGTGAAGCATCAGGAACTTTGATTGCTCCAAGTGAAGTTAAGTTTGAGTCTTGCGGCAAGAAGACAACAGGTCCACTAAATGAAACCTTGCCGTCTTGATCTCTAACAACAATTACTGGGGCATAACCATTACCGGTTAGGTAAATCTTTGAATTAGGAAGAGCTAAAGGTTCATTTACTCGAATTACAGATTTAAGTGGTTTCTCTTCGCCAACAACCTGGCTAGTTACTTCTGCCCTAAATTCCATCGGCTTACCAAAGTTATTTGGATTGTTGTAATCGTAACGAGTGCTAAAAGAATCAAGGCGAACACTAAACGGAACTAGCGTGCTCTTATCAAAGAGCAAACCTGGTGTGAATGAATCATATGCTGATTCATTGTTCACAAAGGTTTCTCCTTCAATAAGAACTCTTTGACCCGAGTAACTAAGTGCTCCACCTAAACCAACAGATATAAGAACACCAATTAGAGATACGTGGAAGAACAAGTTACCTGTTTCACGAAGGTAACCCTTCTCAGCTCTAATCTCTGTTTTAGTTTCAACAACTTTGAATTTTCTTGATCTAAGGAAAGTTGATGCATTTGCAATAGCAAGTTCTGTGCTCTCAAGTTTCTTGAATGCAGGAAGTCTGGACAGGTTAGTTGGAGCTGCAGGTGGATCAGAACGCAGTGCTTTGTAATGAACAGCAACTCTAGGAAGAACACAGCCAATCAAAGAGATGAATAGCAGTAAGTAAATAGCCGAGAACCAAGATGATGAGTAAACATCAAATAGTTGCAAATTATCTAGCCATGGAGCTAGCTCAGGGTTGGCTCTAAAGAACAACACAACACCGTTGGGGTCAGCGCTTCGCTGGGGGTAGAGAGAACCTGGAATAGCAGCAAGGGCAAGTAGTAGCAAGAGAATAAGTGCTATCTGCATGCTGGTTAGTTGCTTCCAGATCCAACGAAGCCATGATCTAACTGATAGATCTGGAGCCTGAAT
>WLIC01000025.1 GCA_009702405.1 Actinomycetota bacterium | reverse complement strand
TGAAAACTGGAAGGTCTGTTCCACCGGTCCATGATCTAACTGCTGCACGCTTGCGGAATGAGAAGAAACCAACTGACTTGCGTCCAACAAGGTAGTAAACAACTTCTTTACCTTGGTCATGTAGTAGCTGAGTTAGCTGCTCTGCTTCTTTCATCACGTTTGATGAGAAAGCACCGGCAAGACCGCGGTCGCTAGTAAAAATTACAACTGCACTTCTACGAATGTCTTTTGGTTCAGTTGTCAGCGGGTGATCGATGTTAGAGAAAGTTGCAACAGCTGAGACGGCGCGAGTAATCGCTCGTGAATAAGGGTTAGCTGCTGCCAAACGCTGTTGTGCCTTGTAAATGCGTGAGGCAGAGATTAACTCCATTGCACGAGTGATCTTCTTGGTCGTCTGGGCAGATTTAATTTTCTGCCTATAGACCCGAAGTTGCGCTCCCATTGCTTTTCCTTTTCCTAGTAATCAGTAACGCTTAGCGCTTCTGCTTAACAATCTGCTCTTGGTCGACTTCTTCTTCAGCGATAGCAGCAACAGACTCGTTACCAACTGAAGCTAGCGGCTTACCAACACCGGTTAGGAAGCTCTTCTTGAACTTCAAGACATCTGCTTCCAAAGCTGCAACTGTGTCATCCTTTAGATCGTTAGTCTCACGAATGGTGGTTAGCACCTGTGAGTTACGACGAAGGAAGTCAAGCAGTTCGCTTTCAAAACGTAGAACGTCTTCAACAGGAACTTCATCTAGCTTGCCTGTAGTTCCAGCCCAGATAGAAACTGTTTGTTCTTCAACTGGGTATGGAGAATACTGAGGCTGCTTTAGTAGCTGCATTAGACGAGCACCACGAGCAAGTTGCTGACGAGATGCAGCATCAAGGTCGCTTGCAAACATTGCGAAAGCTTCAAGTGAACGGTACTGAGCAAGCTCAAGCTTCAATGTTCCTGAAACCTTCTTGATGCCCTTAACCTGAGCAGCACCACCAACACGTGAAACCGAGATACCTACGTCAATAGCAGGTCTCTGGTTAGCGTTGAACAAGTCTGACTGCAAGAAGATCTGACCGTCGGTAATAGAAATAACGTTGGTCGGAATGTATGCAGAAACGTCGTTAGCCTTGGTCTCGATGATTGGAAGTCCAGTCATAGAACCAGCACCAAGCTCATCGTTCAACTTTGCACATCTCTCCAATAGGCGTGAGTGTAAGTAGAAAACGTCACCTGGATATGCTTCACGGCCTGGCGGACGACGAAGCAATAGGGAGATCGAACGGTAAGCCTCAGCCTGCTTTGATAGGTCATCAAAAATGATTAGGACGTGCTTGCCGTCATACATCCAGTGCTGACCAATAGCAGAACCGGTGTATGGAGCTAGATACTTGAAACCAGCTGGGTCAGATGCCGGAGAAGCAACGATAGTTGTGTATTCCATAGCACCGGCTGCTTCAAGAGCACCCTTTACCGCAGCAATGGTTGAACCCTTTTGACCGATAGCAACATAAATACAACGAACCTGCTTGTTGGTGTCTCCTGACTCCCAGTTAGCCTTCTGGTTGATGATGGTGTCGATAGCAATAGCTGTCTTACCAGTCTGACGGTCACCAATGATTAGCTGACGTTGTCCACGACCAACAGGAATCATCGCGTCAATCGCCTTGATACCAGTTTGTAGTGGTTCGTGAACTGACTTACGAGCCATAACACCAGGAGCCTGAAGCTCAAGTGCACGACGAGCAGATGACTTGATTTCACCCTTGCCGTCGATAGGTGCACCAACTGGGTTCACAACACGACCTAGGAACTCATCGCCAACAGGAACAGAAAGAATCTCGCCTGTGCGCTCAACCTTCATACCTTCAACGATGTGACCGAACTCACCAAGGATGATGACACCGATCTCACGCTCGTCTAGGTTCTGAGCTAGACCCAAAGTGCCGTCTTCGAACTTTAGAAGTTCGTTAGCCATAACACTTGGCAAGCCTTCAACGTGAGCAATACCGTCACCGGCATCGATAACGTGACCGATCTCGGTACGGCTAGCTTGAGTCGGCTCGTAAGACTTAGCAAAGTCCTTCAGCGCGTCGCGAATCTCGTTCGGACTGATGCTTAGATCTGCCATCTTGTTCCTCTACTTCTGAAGCGTTAGCTTCGGTTAATGCTGGCAGCGGCTTTACCCAACTGCAGCTTTAGGTTTTGCAAACGGCTGCTTACGCTTCCGTCGATTATTTCGCCAGCAATCTGAACAACCATTCCGCCGATGATTGAAGAATCAACCTCGACGTTCAAGCGGATTTGCTGACCATAAGTTTTAGCCAAAGATGAACGAAGACGTTCAACCTGGTTTGTATCTAGAGCGGATGAAACAGTAACTGTTGCAACTAATGATTCGCCGTAGGCTGCAACTTGCTTACCAAACTGGTCAAGCACGATAGCAATACGACGACCTCTAACCGCTCCAACAGCTTGAGCAATCAAAGCCTTAGTAACAGCATTCACTTTGCCTGAAACCAGAGCATCAACCAACTGAAGCTTTGCTTCATTTGGTGCACTCTTGTTGCTCAAAGCAAACTGAAGTTCACGGTCACTAGCAACAACTTGCTGGAAACCAAATAGTTCACTCTGCACATCATCCAAAACAGACGTGTTAGCAGCAACCGCTGCAGCAGCGTGAACACCTAGTTGCTCAAGAATGACAACAAGATCGATACTGCGTGAAACACGCAACGCAGCGACCTTTTTGACAAACTCGACAGAACCAGAACTAACCTTGCCGCCAAAGACGCGCTCGATGAGCGCATTCTTTGTTTCTCTCTCCGTGGAAGGGTCTGAGAGGATGCCGCGCAACTGAGCACTGCTCGAGATTGCATCGGCTACGACGAATAGGTCGGTTGCAAAGCTTAGATCTGACCCAAGGTATGCCGAAATATCTGCCTTAGCTTGGGCGAGAGCCTGTCGAGTTGAAGAAGCCATTGTTACTACTTGCCTTCTTTTTCTAGATCTGCCAAGAAACCATCAACAATTGCTGATGCACTCTTGTCTTCTTTGAGGTTGTTCCGCACAACAGATGAAGCCAAATCGATTGCCAGGCTGCCAACTTCGGCACGCAAAGAAATGATTGCGGCTTGACGTTCTGCTTCGATTTGTTTCTTTGCTGTCTCAGTCATGCGAGCTGCTTCAAGTGAAGCTTGCTCTTTTAGTTCAGCAAGAATTGCTGCACCTTCTGCACGAGCTGATTCGCGAATCTGAGCAGCTTCGGCACGAGCCTCTGCTTGTTCAGCTTCAATGTTTGCAGTCTTTGCTGCCGCTTCAGCCTGAGCCTTCTCTGCTAGAGCTAGGCGACCTTCGATCGCTTCGGTTCTTGCATCGATGTTCTTTTTGAAGTTAGGTAGCACCTTGAACCAGAAGAAGACCAGCAGAATCGCGAAAACTACCGCAGACCAAACGAGGTCAGCAGTTGCTGGCACCAGCGGGTTTGCTGACCCTGAGGTGCGCATAATTTCGTGAATAACTGGAGTCATTTAGTTTTAGTCCTAGACGAAGATGAATGGGGTAGCTAGACCGATTAGGGCTAGAGCTTCGGTGAACGCGATACCTAGCCACATTGTTACCTGCAAACGAGCTGCAAGTTCTGGCTGACGAGCGATCGATTCGATGGTCTTTGAAACAACTAGACCTACGCCGATGCCTGGGCCAATCGCGGCAAGACCGTAGCCTAGAACGCCGAGGTTACCTGATACCTGTGATACCTGAGTTGCAACTTCCGCTGCCAAGTGAATAATCTGCACTTTATTTTCCTTCCATGGTTTGAATTAGCGGTTGCTAATCCACTTGTTTCTTAGTGTTCATCCGCTAGCGACAGCTGAATGTAAACAGTCGTTAGCAGTGTGAAGACGTATGCCTGCAGGAACGCCACCAACATCTCAAAGAGAGTGAAGACGAACCCGAAGGTAAATGTTCCAACTCCGAAAGCCTTGAAGATGCCTTCTGAGTTGAAGAAAAAGAACTGTGTTGCGCTAAAACAAAGCACTAACAGCAAGTGTCCAGCGATCATGTTCATCATGAGACGAAGAGCAAGAGTTACCGGACGAAGAATAAAAGTTGAGAGAAGCTCGATCGGGGTCACCAAGATGTAGAAAGCTGGTGGAACGCCTGAAGGGAACAATGCACTCTTAAAGAATCCCATTCCATGCTTTTTCACACCGGCATAAATGAAAGTCACGTAAGCAGCTAGAGCCAAGATCAAAGGCAAACCAATAACAGAGGTTCCAGCGATGTTCAGTCCTGGAATGATTCCGGTGATGTTCATACCCAGAACGATGAAGAAGATTGTGGTTAGTAGCGGTAGGAAGCGATCGCCGTCCTTCTCCCCTAGCTGTTCGTGAGCAATTGATTTACGAACAAAGTTCAAAGCCATCTCACCAAACATCTGGAAGCGACCAGGAACGAACTGGCCTTCCATGGTGCTCTTGCGGAAACGGTTTGACCAAAGAGTGAAAAGAACGATAAGCAAAGTGGTGACTAGAAGACGAATCAACATGATTCGGTTTAGTTCAAAAAAGGTTCCTTCAAAAAGAACAACCTCAGGGTAAAACTCGTCAATAGTTGGCGCCTCAAAGCCGCCGTCAGCTTCCGCGACGGGCCTAAGCACTGAGCTAAGCAGTGACAACGATTGAATCAACAGTTTGTACTCCTGTTTCGGGGCAGGGCGTAACCTAACCTTGCGGCGATTTACAGTGCTTTTTCGTTACAACTAAGTGCAAGCGATGTCTAAATGTTATCAGGTTGAAAGGGGCTGAAATCCCCTAAATCAGCCAAATTTAGCGAAAGTTAAGGCAGTTTTACATCCGCGCTTAAACGGGCTTTAGATACGATTCGGGTATCCAAGATGAGCCCACCGATAACAGCAACGACAATGGTGAAAAAGACTATGGGTCTTGCTTCCCTGGTCAGCCACTCAGCCTTATTCAAAATAGTAAAAGCTATGAGGAAAAGCACCATTTTTAGTATCCAACCACCTAAAACAGCCCCTAAGAAACCTGGCAACGAGAGCTTAGATCCAACTAAAACGCTCAAGGCAGTCAACCCGGTAAAAGCCAAAGCAGCAAGCGATCCTGCTAGGGCAGCCAGAATTCCAGAGATACCGGCAACGAAGTAACCAATCAGGGAACCTAGCACCAATATGGCCAAAACCAGTAAAGCGCCGAACTTGAGAACCCGCTTCATAACACTGGATAGATCATCAAACATTTTGGACCTTCTTTCGAGCCTTTATAACTGCAGGCCAAACAGTAAATAGCAATGAAGCCGAGATAGAAAGAACAGCGAAGACCACTACCCAGACGATATTGGTAAGGAACAGCAGTAAACAACTAACTGACACAGATGCGCTCCAGAAATAGAAGACCAGAACTGAACCTAGGTGAGAGTGACCAAAGTCCTGCAATCTGTGATGCAAGTGCTTTCTGTCAGCTGAAAAAGGTGACTTACCGGCTGAAACTCTGCGAAGTACGGCCAGCGCAAAATCCAATAGTGGCAAAACCAAGATTGAGATCGGCAGAATCAATGGAAGAACAGCTGGAACCAGATCATCTCGCTTCAATGAAGCAGGATCGATCTGACCGGTAACAGTTAACGCTGAAGTTGTCATCAACAAGCCCAGTAGCAGTGCTCCGCCATCGCCCATGAAAATCTTTGCGACGTGCCAGTTGTGTGGGAGGAAGCCAACACACATACCTATCACTATTGCTGAGAGCATGGTGGCTAGGTTGAAGTAGTTGGTTGGGGAAATCTGTTGGGCAAGTAAATAGGAATAGATGAAGAAGACAACTGTTCCAATTAGAACAACTCCAGCAACTAAACCATCAAGGCCATCAATGAAGTTAACTGCATTCATAATCAAAACAGCTAGGAACACTGTGACTACAAAAGAAACTCCGAAAGAGCCAACAGTGATGCCAAAGATTGGCAAAGAAACTATCTGAACACCATTCCAAGCTAGAACACCAGCAGCAATGAACTGACCGGCAAGCTTTATGGTCCAGTCCAGGTCATAAAGGTCATCAAGAAAGCCAATGGCCATAACAATGATTGCTGCTATAGAAATAGCAATGATGGGTCCTGGATCTGCAAAAACTACTTCGAACCATCCAATGGGTGCTGCTATTCCAATAGAGACCAAGAAACCAATAAACATTGCAACGCCACCGATACGAGCAGTTGGCTTGGTGTGCATATCTCTTGAACGAATTGCTTTTGGATAGATCTCATACTTGTCAGCAAGTTTTCTCACTGCAAAGGTTGCAAGGTAAGTAACAACAGCAGCGATAGCCATCAAAAGCAAATAAGCGCGCATTAGTCGGCGTTCACCTCGAGGAGGTCGCCAACAACTGAACGTATCTTTGCTGAACTGAGCGCGCCAAGTCGAACAATCTTGATGGTGCCAGTTGTAGTAAGTGTCCCAGCCTCGTCATAACTGTCAGCCAGACCAGTTAGATCAAGAATGGTCGATGCTTCACCTTTAGGGCTTGGTCCACCATCGAGAAATACTGAAACTGATTTCTCGAGGTAATCAAAAGCTTGCTGGCAAGTAGTTGCAGCTGGTTCACCGGTCAGGTTCGCACTAGAAACAGCAAGCGGACCAGTTTCTTCTATTAGAGCTAAAGCGATTTTGTGATCAGGAACTCGAAGAGCAACTGTGCCCTTGGTCTCCCCCAGATCCCAATCCAAGGAAGCCTGTGCTTTCAAAATCATGGTTAGAGCACCTGGCCAAAAAGTCTGCGCTAGCTTCACGGCTGCATCAGGAAAAGATTCCACCAATGCTCGAGCCATATTCATATTTGCAATCAAAACAGGTGGTGGTGATTGTCTGCCTCTACCCTTGGCATCTAGCAAACCTTGAACAGCTTCTGCAGAGAAAGCATTCGCAGCGATTCCGTAAACAGTATCGGTTGGAATAACAACAAGTTCAGTTCTGCCAAGAGAAACCTTGGCAAGTCTCATTCCTGTTAAAAGTTCAGTGTCAACTGAGCAGTCAAAACTCTTCTGCACAAAATCCTCCTTGAACTTACCTGGTACCTGTGGTGGCACGATCTCGGCCAGCCAAATCTTTATGGGTTGAAACATTACGCCACCCTGATGCCAATAGTAGTTCTTGAACAGCCTTACCCTGCATGTCGGCATGCTCAATGATCAAAGATCCACCTGGTCTTAGCAGTCTTCTAGC
>WLIC01000024.1 GCA_009702405.1 Actinomycetota bacterium | reverse complement strand
CTTGCTCAGTCTCTAAGAGAGATAAACCGATACCCAGACCGTGAGTTCACAAACCTTAGAAGTTCACTTGCTGCCTATTTAGGTAATTCACTTTCTGAAGAGAATTTGTGGGCTGCTAATGGTTCGAATGAAGTTCTGCAGCAAATCTTTATGGCATTCGGCGGTCCTGGTAGAAAGGCCCTAACTTTCTCACCGACCTACAGCATGTATTCCCTGATTGCCCAGTCCACTGACACTCAATACATCGAAGAGGCAAGAGATAGCAGATACGAGTTAAGCGTTGACTCGGTCGTCTCAGCAATCAAGAAACACAATCCAGACATTGTGCTTATCTGTTCACCAAATAATCCAACCGGAACACCAGTTGAGCTAGCCGTAATTGAAGCTGCTTACGCTGCAACAAATGGCATCTTGGTAATCGATGAGGCTTATGCAGAGTTCTCTTTGAATGAGAACAGCGCTTTGTCCCTACTTAAAGGCAGAGAGCGACTTTTGATAAGTCGCACCATGTCGAAGGCTTTTTCTTTTGCTGGAGCAAGAGTTGGTTACCTAGCGGCAGATGCAGCAGTTTGTGATGCCATGAGGTTGGTGCGTTTGCCTTACCACCTAAGCGCTTTGACTCAAGCAGCAGCCGAGGCAGCGCTAAGCCACAGCGCAAGAATGCTTGCAACGGTTGCAGACATTAGAGATCAACGGGACCGCCTCTATGTTGCGCTTCAAGATATTGGGCTTGATCCTTATCGAAGCGATGCGAACTTTATTTTGGTTGGTGGAATAGCTAACCCAAACGAGACTTGGCAGGCTTTGTTGGACAGAGGAATCTTGGTTCGCAATGTTGGCATTCCAAATACCTTGAGAATCACAGCTGGAACTGAAGCCGAAACAACAGCAGTAATTGAAGCCATTACCGAAATATTGTCTTAGAAGTAGAATTACTCTTATTGCCAGCGTCGGCAGCCCACCCACCAATAATTTGCTTGAAAGGCAAAACCGATGAGCCGCACCGCATCAATCGAAAGAAAGACCAGTGAGTCTTCAGTCAAGTTGTCACTGAATCTCGATGGAACTGGAACTTCTTCTATCAACACAACCGTTCCGTTCTTTGATCACTTGCTTACTGCTTTCTCAAAGCACTCAATGATTGATTTGAACATTGAATCTTCAGGGGATACAGACATCGACATTCACCACACCGTGGAAGACACCGCCATTGTTCTAGGCCAAGCTTTGAAGCAAGCACTAGGCGATAAGAATTCAATTTCAAGATTCGGTGATGCAACTGTTCCTCTAGACGACGCTCTAGTTAGAGCAGTAGTTGATATTTCAGGCAGACCATTTCTCTCTCACACAGGTGAGCCAGCTGGATTTGAGTTGCACGCTATCGGTGGACACTTCACCGGTTCTTTAGTGCGTCACGTATTTGAAGCAATTTGTTTGAACGCAGACATCACAGTTCACATAACAGTGCTTGATGGCAGAGACCCTCACCACATCGCTGAAACTGAATTCAAGGCTTTTGCACGTGCACTTAGGAAAGCAGTTGAGCAGGATCCTCGTGCAGTTGGCGTCCCATCAACTAAAGGCACTTTGTGACCCAACCTAAAGTAGTTGTTCTGGATTATGGCAGTGGCAATGTTCACTCTGTCCTAAACGCTCTGAAAGAAGTTGGCGCAGAAGCTGTCCTAACCGCAGATAGAGCACAAGTGTTAGCAGCCGATGGTTTGGTTGTACCAGGCGTTGGTGCATTTGCTGCCGTTATGGAACAACTTGTCAAAGTTGGTGCACCTAGCATGATTGATCAAAGGCTTTCTGCGGGGAGAGCAGTGCTTGGTATCTGTGTTGGTTTACAAGTGATGTTTGATATCGGAACTGAACACGATTTAGAAACTGAAGGACTAGGTCAATGGCCAGGTCGAGTTATCAAACTTGAATCTGAGACCCTTCCGCATATCGGTTGGAATAACGTTCAAGCACCTGCAGGTTCAGTTTTGTTTGAAGGTATCAGCGACCAGCAGTTCTATTTCGTTCACTCATATGGTGCGCCTGAGTTTGAGTTGGAAGATACTTCGCCGTTTGACAAACCTAAGGTGACTTGGGCTGAGTATGGTTCTAGATTTGTAGCAGCGGTTGAGAATGGTCCTCTCTCTGCAACCCAATTTCATCCAGAGAAATCTGGTGTTGCTGGGTTGAGATTGCTATCTAACTGGCTAAAGACTTTATAGGTAAAGGAAATCTGAACGTGAACGACAAACTTGTGTTACTTCCAGCAGTTGATGTTGCTGATGGTAAAGCGGTCAGACTTAGCCAGGGTGTTGCTGGTAGCGAAACAGATTACGGCTCACCCCTTGAAGCAGCAAAAACTTTTATCGATGCAGGTGCGGAATGGATTCACCTAGTTGATCTTGATGCTGCTTTTTCTAGAGGCGAAAACAGAGCAATCATTCGTGAAGTAGTTGCTAATAGTCATGGCATAAACATTGAACTCTCTGGCGGCATAAGAGATACCGAATCTTTAGAAGTAGCGTTGGCAGCAGGAGCCAGGAGAGTGAACCTCGGGACAGCTGCTCTAGAGAACCCAGACTGGACGGCAGAAGTTATTGCTAAGTATGGTGACAAAATTGCGGTTGGCTTAGATGTTCGCGGCACAACTCTTGCTGCAAGAGGTTGGACTCAAGATGGCGGCGATCTTTTTGAAGTGCTTGCCAGATTAGAAGAGGCCGGGTGCCCGCGTTATGTTGTGACAGATGTCACAAAAGATGGAATGCTGCTTGGACCAAACATTGATATGTTGAAACAAGTAATGGATCACACCGACAAACCAGTCATCGCATCCGGCGGTATTTCTTCTTTGAAAGATTTAGAAGAGCTAAGAAAGTTAGTGCCACTTGGTCTCGAAGGTGCAATTCTTGGTAAGTCACTTTATGCAGGCAAGTTCACTCTGCAAGAAGCTCTTGAAGTTGCTGGCTAAAAATGTCTGATCACGACAAGTTCTCTGACTCGGCTGGAGTTCCTTGGGAAGGTAGATCTTTCGAAGCAAATCCTTTTAGTGGTGACGCTGGTCTCGCTGATGAAAATCTCTTGGAAGCTATCGCAAATTTTCAAACCGGTGTTGCTGGTTTAGAAAAAGTTTATGAAGCTTTTGCATCAGCAAGATTTCTAATTCCTTTACTTGCAGAGCTTGGTGAATCTGGCGTTGGAGCTCACGGTCAACAAGTTGATAAGAGTGCTGATCTTTCGATTGTTACTGTGCTCACTCCAGATAATCAAAAAGCGTTACCGGTCTTTAGTTCTGTTGCAGCCATGACAAAGTGGAACGCGAATGCAAGACCTGTGCCAAACGATGGTAGAAAGGTTTGCCTAGCCGCTGCCAGTGAAGGTAACACTCGAATTGTTTTAGATCCGTTGAGTGAAACTGAGCTAGTTATTAGACGTCCTGCCATTGCAGCTATTGCCCAGGGTTTGAATTGGCTACCGCCTGAACGCAATCCAGAAGTTGTTGAACTGATCAACCAAAGCGTTGAGGAGATTGCTGAGGTTGAGAGTTTCACTTTGGTTTGCGGGGATCCAACAGCAAGGCTCAGAGGACAGGAGTTACTTTTGGTGGTTTATTTGAAACCTGGGCTAACTGAACTTGAGCTAAAAGGTATTGAAGGTCAGCTGTTCGGACAGCTTGGAGCATCTGAGCGTTTTGTTGAGTTAGTTGATTCTTTGGCAGTCAAATTCCTGCCAACTAGTTCACAGGACCAGTAAATTTCTCACCTGGGCCTTGACCAGGCTCATCTTTTATCGTTGATGCTTCACGGAAAGCTAGTTGCAGGCTTCTTAGCCCATCTCTTAGTGGTCTGGCGTGGTGATCGCCTAGGTCTGGGGAACTAGCTGAAATAAGGCCGGCCAGTGCTGTGATTAGCTTTCTGGCTTCATCAAGGTCACCTTTATAGCCATTTTCAGCCAAACCAACCTGGACAGCGGCAGCGCTCATGAGGTGAACGGCTGTTGCGGTGATAACTTCAACGGCTGGGACATCTTCAAGCTCGCGGAGGGCTTGGTTCTCTAAATCATCTGACATTCAGGGCTTCACTTTCGACGGTGTTCTCTGCTAGGCTACTTCACGGCTCTGCGGATTTACCTCTGCAGTCAGAAGTGGATTCATTTCCCACCCGCGACTACCGATTTCTTTAGGTGGCCGGGTAAAGCTTTGAACTTTCAGTTCTGCGCGTTAGCAAGTAAATACTTGCATGGACGTGGCCAAATAAGTCACGTCAAAAGGAGCAGCAGATCAGCGATCCGCGTATAAACGAACGAATTCGTGTGCCTGAGGTACGCCTAGTTGGACCTAACGGTGAACAGCTAGGAATCATCAAAATCGAAGAAGCCCTGCGTATGGCGCAGGAAGTTGACTTAGATTTGGTGGAAGTATCTCCCGGTTCAGAGCCACCAGTGTGTAAATTGATGGATTTCGGTAAGTTCAAGTACGAAGCAGCCCAGAAGATCCGTGAAGCGAGAAAGAACCAAACCAACACAGTTATCAAGACTGTTCGTTTTGGATTGAAAATCGATGATCACGACTATGGGACCAAAAAGGGTCAGATCGAACGCTTCTTGAAAGCTGGCGACAAGGTCAAAGTGATGGTCGTTTTCCGTGGCCGTGAGCAATCACGTCCGGAGATGGGTGTCAAGTTGTTGCAGAAGGTTGCTGAAGAAGTAACTGAGTTTGGTGCTGTTGAGTCGAGTCCTTCGGCTGACGGTAGAAGCTTGGTTATGGTTATCGCTCCTTTACGTAACAAGGCAGAAGCAAAAGCTGAAGCCAAGCGTTTAGCTGATAAACAAGCTAAAGCTTCAAAGACTGAGACCGAAACTAAGGATTCTGCGGCAGAAACCGCAGATTAGAAAAACAGGAGAGAAGTTATGCCAAAGCAGAAGACCCACTCTGGCGCTAAGAAGCGTTTCCGCTTCACAGGTAGCGGCAAGTTGATGAAGCAGCAGATTAACATGCGCCACAACCTCGAGCACAAGTCGAGCCGTCGCACCCGTCGTCTAAACCAAGATCAGGTTGTTAGCGCAGCCGACTTCAAGACCATCAAGAAGCAGCTCGGCCACTAGCCCAAGCTATTCACAGAATTTTTAGGAGAAACTAATGGCAAGAGTAAAAAACGCAGTAAACGCGTTGAAGAAGCGTCGCACAGCACTTGAACGTGCCAAGGGGTACCGTGGTCAGCGTTCACGTCTATACCGTATGGCTAAGCAGCAGGTTCTACACTCGCTGGTTTATGCATACAACGACCGTCGCGATAAGAAGGGTAACTTCCGTCGTCTATGGATTCAGCGTATTAACGCAGCATCTCGTGCGAACGGACTGACATACAACCGTCTAATCCAGGGTCTAAACCTTGCAGGCGTTGCTGTTGACCGTCGTATCTTGGCTGACCTAGCAGTTAACGAACCAAAGGCTTTTGCTTCTTTGGTAGCTACCGCTAAGGCTGCACTTCCAGCGAACACTTCAGCTCCAAAGGTTCACTAGAGCCTGTGCTAATCGATCCCAAAGCCGCTAAGGTTCGTGGGGTTGCCAAGCTAGTTAAGAAAGATGCCCGGTCAGAAACCGGGCTCTTTCTGCTTGAAGGACCGCAAGGTTTTCGTGAGGCGCTCAATCGACCAAAACTAATCCTCGAAGCTTTTGCTACCGAGGAGGCTTTGGCACGCCATCCGGAACTCTTTGCTCAAGCTGCAAGTTCAAGAGTTGAAGTTCAACTAGTCAACGATGCTGTTCTTGCAGCTTTGTCAGACACCAACACACCACAGGGTGTCGTTGCTGTTTGTGAGCAGTTTGATGTGTCTCTTGAAGACATCATTGCCACCAGCCCAAAGCTTGTTGTGTTGCTCTCTCAGATCAGAGATCCAGGTAATGCTGGAACAGTTCTAAGAGCAGCTGACGCAGCTGGTGCTGATGCAGTTATCTTTAGCTCAGGTAGCGTGGATATTTATAACCCTAAGGTTGTTAGATCCACTACAGGTTCGATGTTCCACCTGCCGTTCGCTGTTGATGTTGATATCAATGAAGCAGTAAAGGCACTAAAAGGCGCTGGTATTCAGATCCTTGCAGCTGATGCATCAGGGAAAGCGTTGCCAGAACTTTCTTCAGAACTGCAAAAACCAACAGCTTGGTTATTCGGTAATGAAGCTTGGGGTTTTGAGCCAGAAGTACTAGCCCTTGCTGATCTAACTGTTGCAGTTCCTATTTATGGTGCTGCTGAGTCACTGAATCTTGCAACCGCTGCCAGTGTTTGTCTTTATTCATCTGCCTTTGCTCAGAATTCAACACCGCGCTAAGCGCAAGCAAAAAGCCCTAGCGGATATACTTGAACCTAATGTCAGAACATAGCCCAATCACTAAAGCATCTGTCGATGCCATAGTTTCTGACGCCCTGAAGCTGATTCAATCAGCTAACGATCTGGCTTCTCTAAAAGCTGTTCGAGCTAGCGCAGTTGGCGATGGCTCAGCTATCGCAGCACTTAGTTCATCACTCGGAAAACTTCCTGCTGACCAAAAAGCAGATGCTGGCAAGCTGATCACAGCAGCTAGAACATCAGTGAATGAGGCTTTTGCTTCAAAAGAAGCAGAGTTCTATGCAGTTGAACAGGCTGCCAAGCTTGAAGCTGAAAAGGTCGACGTTACCGCTGCTCCTCAAACTCAGGTGCTAGGAGCAAGACATCCACTATCACTTTTGCAGGATGAGATCTCAGATATCTTCATCGGCATGGGTTGGGAAATAGCTGAAGGCCCTGAAGTTGAAAGCGAATGGTTCAACTTCGATGCTTTGAACTTTGATGCTGATCACCCAGCAAGAGCTATGCAAGATACTTTCTTCGTTGAACCGGTTGAGCAGCACCTAGTGCTTAGAACTCATACCTCACCAGTTCAGGTTCGTTCATTGCTGGAACGAGATTTGCCAGTTTATGTTTTATGTCCAGGTCGTGTGTTCAGAACTGATGAACTTGATGCAACTCACACACCTGTTTTTCATCAGGTTGAAGGACTTGCAGTTGATAAAGGTCTAACCATGGCAGATCTCAAGGGAACCCTTGAGCACTTTGCCAGAATCATGTTCGGTCTAGATGCCAAGATTCGTCTGCGTCCTTCTTTCTTCCCATTTACTGAACCTTCAGCTGAGTTAGATGTTTGGCACCCAGGTGCAAAAGGTGGAGCTCGCTGGGTTGAGTGGGGTGGCTGCGGAATGGTTAACCCAAATGTTTTGCGTGCAGCTGGAATTGATCCAGAAGT
>WLIC01000023.1 GCA_009702405.1 Actinomycetota bacterium | reverse complement strand
TTCCAAGTCTTGATGTCCGTCATGACTCAGGAAGAGTTAGCAGAACTAAAGCTAAAACTTCGTGATGGTAAAGAACCTAAATCAAATCCTTTTACTGAAGAAACTGCGACCAAGGTATTTCTAATCGGCTCTGGTAAAGGTGGGGTTGGTAAGAGTTCGATCACAGTGAACATTGCTGTTGAGTTAGCAAAGCAAGGTTTTGAAGTTGGTGTCATCGATGCCGACATCTTTGGTTTTAGCATTCCAGGTCAGCTAGGCACAGTTGATCGACCAACCAGATTAGATGACATGATCTTGCCTCCGGTTGCTCACGGTGTGAAGGTTATTTCTATCGGAATGTTCCTACCAGGTAATGAGCCAGTTGCCTGGCGAGGACCAATGCTGCATAAAGCTGTTGAACAGTTCCTTACCGAGGTTTACTGGGGCAACTTGGATTACCTGCTGATAGATATGCCACCTGGAACAGGTGACGTTGCTATTTCTGTTGGACAGTTACTACCAACAGCTAAGACCATCGTTGTGACAACTCCCCAGCAAGCAGCTGCAACTGTTGCGGAGCGTAGCGGAACTGCAGGACTCAAGACAGGTCAAGAGATCTTTGGTGTCATTGAGAACATGAGTTACCTAATTCAACCTGATGGCTCAAAGCTGGAGATCTTTGGTTCTGGTGGTGGTGATCTGGTAGTGAAATCTCTTTCTGAGAGAACTGGAACTAAGATTCCTCTTCTCGGAAAGATTCCGCTATCTCTTCCGCTTCGAGCAGGATCTGATGCTGGTAAACCTGTTGTTTTGGAACATCCAGAAGATGAAGCTTCAATTGAAATAAAAGCGCTAGCGCAAAGGCTCATTGACTCTAAATTGCCTCAAACAGCAAGAACTTTGAAGGTGACACTGACCTAAACTTGAGGCTATGAGTGAAACCTCCATTGCAGCCCTAATCAAGCATCTAGGCCCAACAGCAAGCTCTATCGGCATTGCTAACCCAAACACCGGCAAGGTGTTCTATGAGTTACCGCAACACAATGCCGAGCAAGTTGCAACAGCTGTTGAAGCTGCTAGAGATGCCCAGAAGTCATGGGGTCAAACCAACCCTAAGCTCAGAGCCCAATTCCTTTATCGCTTGCACGATCTAATCCTCAAAGAGCAAGACAAGTTGATGGACATAGTCCAACTGGAAACTGGTAAAGCCAGAGCACATGCTTTTGAAGAAGTTGCCGGTGGTTTAGGTTCTGCTCGTTACTACGCCAAGGTTGGGCCTAAAGCTCTGAAATCAAATAAGACTGTTGCTGGTGTTCCTATCCTTACTAAAACTTGGGTGAACCATGTTCCAGTTGGAGTTGTTGGCATCATTACACCTTGGAACTATCCACTGGCGCTGTGTTTACTTGATGTGCTTCCAGCACTTATGGCAGGTAACGCTGTTGTTCAAAAATCAGATAACCAAACAACACTCACTGCTCTTTACGCTCGACACTTAGCAATCAAGTCTGGTCTTGATCCAAAACTATGGACCATAGTTGCAGGTGATGGAGCAACTGTTGGTAATGCTCTTACCGATAACGCTGATTACATTGCTTTCACTGGAAGTGCTGCAACCGGAAGACTTGTTGGTGCAAGAGCAGCTGCAAGATTGATTCCGTTCAGCCTAGAACTAGGTGGCAAGAACCCGCTAATTGTTTTGCCATCTGCTGATCTTTCTAAAGCTGCTGAGACTCTTATTGGTGGAGCTTTTGGTTCAGCTGGTCAACTCTGTGTTTCTATCGAACGTGCTTATGTTCCTAACAATCTAAAGACCGAGTTTGAAGAGATTCTCAAAGAAAAGGTCAACAAGCTAAAGCTTGGTTCTTCAAATGATTTCAGCATCGATATCGGAACCCTCACTGGACCTAACCAGTTAGCCCGTGTTTCAGGTTTTGTTGATGATGCAGTTAGTAAAGGTGCCAAGGTCATTGCAGGAGCTAAAGCTTTACCTGACCTAGGCCCTTACTATTACTCACCAACTGTTGTTACCGATGTCACAAGTGAAATGAACATGTTCAAAAAGGAAGTCTTTGGACCTGTTATTGCGGTTTATGGTTATGACACCATCGATGAAGCGGTTGCTCTTGCTAACGACACAACTGAAGGCTTGAATGCTTCTGTTGTTGGTAATACTCGTGAGGCTAAGAAAGTTGCTGCTCGAATAATGGCAGGAACTGTGAACATCAACGAAGGATTTAGAGCAACCTTTGCAAGTCTTGATACTCCGATGGGTGGAATGAAGAACTCAGGCCACGGTAGAAGAAATGGTGTTGATGGGTTACTCAAATACACCGAATCTCAGGCTATTGGTATTCATAAAGGTTTATTGAAGTTCCCTTCAAAAGGAAGCCAATACAACACCATGGCACCACTTCTAAATGTGTTGTCAAAGATTATGAGAAGACTCTAGGTCGATTCCGAATCGTAAGGTGCGTTTTCACCTGGTTTTAGGTTTGGCTGAACTTTGGTCTTAACCTGGTTCAGATCTGAATGCTTCACAGCAGGTGTGTCATCTTCTAATAAAGCTTCACGAATGATTCTTCGAGGGTCATATTGGCGTGGATCTAACTTCTTCCAGTCAAGATCTTCAAAGCCTTCGCCTAATTCGTCTTTCATTTGTGCCTGGGCTGAGTTAGCCATGGCTCTCATCTTTTTGATGAATTGAGCAAAAGCTTTGGCGTATTGGGGAAGGCGCTCTGGCCCCAAAACGAATACGGCAACCACGAGCAAGATGAGAATCTTTTCGCTACTTAGTCCAAACACTCTTTTAGGTTACCTGCTCGCCTAACCCTTTGCAGCCTTAACCATAGATATGCTCTTCTTAGACCATGGTTGACAAGATATCTAGCTGGAAATACGCGGAAGAATACCCAAAAGAACCCGCGGTAATTTCCCGTGCTCGCGCTAGAGCAGATGAGATGGGCATTGAATCGGTAACTGCTTCAACTGGCTCTCACCTAGCGATACTCGTTAGTGCTCTGAATGCCAAAGCTGTGGTTGAAGTTGGCACCGGAGCGGGAGTTTCTGGACTATGGATGCTTCTTGCTAATGACAGCTGCGTGCTAGCAACTATCGAAACCGAATCTGAATACCAAGAGTTAGCCAAACTAGCCTTTGAGCAAGCTGGCATAGCTTCATCGAGGCTCAGACTGATCAACGGCAAATCTTCTGAAGTGCTAGCCAACCTTGCCGATGCTGCCTACGACCTAGTTTTACTTGACGGCGATAAAGACACACTCATGCAGCAAGTTAGAGAGTCCTTTCGGTTACTAAGACCAGGTGGCGTATTAGCAATAGCCCATGCTCTTTGGCGAGATCGAGTCCCAGATAACGGACTCAGCGATGAAACAACTTTGGTCTATCGCAATGTTCTTGAACTACTTTCAAATTCTGAGGATTTGATCGCAACCCTATCGCCTATCGGCGATGGCTTATTGCTGGCAACTAAAAGGTCTTAAAGTAAAAAACCACCTGAATGAACAGGTGGTTTTTAGTTTTAAGCTTTAGCGCTTCTTGATTCCGGCTAGCACCTTTTTCAGTTGATCGACTTCGTCGTCGTTAACAGAGATCACTAAACGACCTCCACCTTCTAGTGGAATTCGCAAAACGATTAGACCCCGTGCTTCACGCTCGGCTTCCATTGGACCGTCGCCGGTACGTGGCTTCATTGCTGCCATTTAGAACTCCTTGATGCTTTACTTTTGCGCAGAACTTCTATTAAACCACGAGTTTGGAGGGGTTTTGGGCCTGTATGGAAAACCTAAGTATCCATTTGATTACTTTTAGGCTAAAAGCCAGCTTCGAAGGGCCTTCTCACAGGCATAGATTTGGTCTATTTCAACCGCTTCATCGTCCGCATGGGCCTTATTTGGGTCTCCTGGGCCGAAGTTCACTGCTGGGATGCCAAGGGCACTAAAGCGCGCCACATCGGTCCAGCCATACTTCGGGAAAGGGGTTGTTTCGGTAGCAGCCACGAAAGCAGCTGCCTCAGGAAGATCTAAACCAGGTCTAGCCCCATCGGCAAAGTCAGTGACCGTGAGGTCATATCCTGCAAATAGTTCACGAAGATGAGCTTCAGCATCTTTGCTGCTCTTTGAAGGAGCAAACCTGTAATTCACAGTGATCAAAGCTGCATCTGGAATCACATTGGCTGCAATACCTGAACTCATCAGAACAGCATTCAAGCTCTCCCTATAGACCAAGCCATCAACTTCTATCTCTTGAGGAACATAGCTTGCCAAGATAGCCAGCGGAGCTGCTGCCTTGTGCAGAGCATTCTCCCCCATCCAAGGCCTAGCACTGTGTGCTTTGGTTCCAGAGAGTTTTATCTCAGCTCGAAGGGATCCATTACAGCCACCCTCAACTCGAGCGTTACTTGGTTCACACAAAACAGCAAAACTTGATTCCAGTAACTCTGGTCTATTTCTTGAAATACGACCTAAACCATTTAGGGCTGAATCAACTTCTTCATGGTCATAGAAGACCCAGGTCACATCAACATTAGGGTCAGTAAGTTCGGCAGCTAACTTGAGTTGCACTGCAACTCCAGCTTTCATGTCTACCGTTCCCCTACCCCAGAGCACATGAGATCTTTCCAAACTGATGATTTTGGTTGGTAGGTTATCGGCAATAGGGACAGTGTCAATGTGTCCAGCGATAACCACTCGCTTCGCTTTACCTAGATTGGTCCTAGCAATAATGGCATCACCATCTCTAATCACCTCTAGGTGAGGGTAAGCCGATAAGGCTTTTTCGATAGCATCGGCTAGCTCAGTCTCATTACCTGAGACAGATTCAATGTCACAGATGGTACGAGTTAGCTCTAAAACATCACTTTTTAGATCGAGAATCATAGGCACTATACGAGCCTACTTGTAACCTTGATAGTGATGAATACTTCAGCCAATCAAAATCAAGCCTGGGGCATGGGACTAGCTACCATTTCCTCCGAAGGCACCATTCTGGATACCTGGTATCCAAAGCCTCAACTAGGACCTGCACCAACCGGTGATGCCGTCTATTTGATGGATAAAGACTTCGATGCCCTTATCGGTAAAGACCCTAGACGTAACGTTGAGACCAAGGCTGTTAGAACTGAGATTGATTTAGATGCTCCAGTTGCATCAACTCCTGATGCCTATCTGAGACTGCACCTGCTATCTCATCTACTGGTCAAACCAAACACCATCAACCTAGAAAACCTAATGACTCACTTACCTATCGTGGTCTTTAGTTCTATTGGTGCACTTTCAGTAAACGAATACGAGCACCTGCTGCCAACTCTTATTAGAGCTGGCGTAAGCGTTCACTCCATCGATAAGTTCCCAAGACTTGTTGATTATGTAGTTCCTAAAGGTGTTCGAATTGCTGATGCCAACCGAGTACGTCTTGGCGCTCACCTAGCTCAGGGAACCACCATCATGCATGAGGGCTTTGTGAACTTCAATTCAGGAACTCTTGGCATTGCCATGGTTGAAGGTCGCATTGCTCAAGGTGTTGTTGTTGGCAATGGATCAGATATCGGTGGTGGTGCATCCATCATGGGAACTCTATCCGGTGGCGGTAAAGAAAGAGTCAGGATTGGTGAACGAGCACTACTAGGAGCTAACGCTGGTGTTGGTATCTCTATCGGTGATGACTCTGTAGTTGAAGCTGGACTCTATGTCACAGCAGGAACCAAGGTAACCATCATCGACGGCTCTGAAGAACGAACAGTAAAAGCTGTTGAACTTAGCGGTCAACCTAACCTGCTGTTCAGAAGAAACTCAACAAATGGAAGGGTTGAAGTCTTACCTAGAACAGGTGTTGGCATAACTCTTAACGCAGCTCTTCACACTGGTAAGTGAGAAGTAATCTCTTTAGCTAGGGCTCTAGCATCACTGCAACCTAAAATCATTCTCCGGTATGGCCCAGAGTTGAGATCTAAAATAACTGCTTGCTGTGGTCGAACCCAATAGACCAGCATCCGCTTCTTATCTTTTCTAAAGTGCCCCAATACGGCAACCTTAGGCAATCCTGTGCCCATCATTCGATTACCAAATATTCGCATCTTAACCTCTTCAACTGCTTCAACTTGAGCAATCTCAGAGAAGGGGATTTGTCTATTTCTCGACATAGAACCGAGTCTCTCCCAAAAACTCAGCTCAATTTGGAGAGCGTCGTTGGTGAATTTAAATTTAGCCACGAATCGAATCCCAACCGTTGGCTTGTAATTCAAGTTCATCGAGAAGAACTAACTCGTGACGTTGAGCAAGCACTCGACCTATCGGTTTGAATTCTTTAGGAATCTCAACGCCTTCAGGAAAAGTTGCTAACAAAGAGTGATCTTCGCCACCAAATAACACCCAGTTGCCCGTATCTACTTCTAATCTCATCGCAGCTAGTTCTAGAACTGCTTTGAAACCATCAAGTGCTGAACTATCAATCTGAAAAGTTACTCCAGAGGCTTTAGCAATACGTGAGGCATCTTTAGCTAATCCATCTGAGATATCCAGCATTGATGTTGCTCCAGCCTTGTTGGCTATAACACCAGCAGTGATTGGTGGCTGTGGTCTGAGTTGAATATTTACCAGGTCATCGAATGCAGATTTAGCATCGCTATCAGATTGCAAAAGAGCTAGTCCTGCTGCTGCTCTTCCAAGAGTTCCAGCAACTGCAACTATGTCCCCTACCTGTGCACCAGATCTCAGCACAGGCTGTAATCCTTGCAAGTCACCGTGAGCAGTTACCGAGATGAATACCTTGTCACTGCTGGCTAAATCTCCACCAACAACTGATGCTCCAGGCGCTAACTCTTGGATGCCAGCATTTAGACCAGCTGCGAAATCTTCTAAGAACTTGATATCCGTTGAGCCAGGTAAAGCGATGGCAACTGTTAGCGCGATAGGAACAGCACCCATAGCTGCAACATCAGCAACATTAGAAGCTATGGCTTTGAACCCAAGGTCAAAACCAGTTGACCAGTCCAGCCTGAAATCATGATCTTCAATCATGGTGTCTGTTGTGACGACAAAGCTCGAACCTGAAACACTAACAACAGCGGCATCGTCGCCTGGACCAACCAGAGCGTTCTCTCCAGCTACCAAAAGGCCAATGGTGCGTCTAAGCGACTCATTCTCACCAAGAGATGCCAAAGTGTTCTTCTCATTCACAAGTCAAAGGTAGCCTGTTTATGATGAAGTTTTTGAAAATAGCACCCATAGCCCTTGCATTACTGCTAACTGGCTGCGCTCCTACCGTTGTCTTGAGCCCAGCTCCTGATGCCAATAACCCTGCCTGTGCTGAGGTTATTGTTCGGCTCCCTGAGAAAACCGATAACCAAGTCAGAAGGACCACCAACTCTCAGTCAACGGGTGCATGGGGTAATCCAACTAGCGTCACCCTTACCTGCGGTTTAGAGCCGGTCATGGCTAGCGCTTTAGCCTGCATCACTGCGGGCGGTGTGGACTGGATTGTTGATGAATCAGCTAAGCCGA
>WLIC01000022.1 GCA_009702405.1 Actinomycetota bacterium | reverse complement strand
AGACGAGGGTTCAAAGAAGAAGCAGGGTCCTGGAAGACGATACCGGTGTGTTTACGAATGGCGCGAAGTTCCTTCATAGAAGCTCCGGCGATTTCTTCGCCTAGAACCTTGATAGAACCACTGTGGACTGGAAGTAGACCAATACCGGCACGACCAACAGTGGTCTTACCTGAACCTGATTCACCAACCAAACCTAGGATTTCACCTGGTTGGATGCTGAATGAAACTCCATCAACAGCACGGAAAGCAGGAATACGTCCACGCTTTGGATACTCAATAACCAAGTCTGTTACCTCAAGCACAGGAGCAGCCTTGATGTTTTCACTCTCAAGCTGACGAACCTTTACAGAACCAAGCTTTGGAACAGAAGCCAAAAGTGATTGTGTGTAAGGGTGCTGAGGACTGTTGAAGATCTTCTCTGAAGTGTTTTCTTCAACAGTTAGACCATCTTTCATAACCAAGATGCGGTCGCTCAAGTCAGCAACAACACCCATGTCGTGAGTAATCAAAAGAACAGCTGAGTTCAGCTTGTCCTTTAGGCCACGCATAAGGTCCAAGATTTCAGCCTGGACAGTTACGTCAAGAGCTGTTGTTGGCTCATCAGCGATCAAAAGAGCAGGGTCACAAGCCAATGATTGAGCAATCATTGCACGCTGACGCTGACCACCAGAAAGTTGGTGAGGATACTTGTCGAAGCTTCGAGCAGGCTCAGGAATTTCCACCATTGTTAAAAGCTCAATGGCTCTTTCCTTTGCTGCCTGAGGACCCATTTCGAAGTGGTTACGAAGAACCTCAACAATCTGGAAACCAACAGTGTAAACAGGGTTCAAAGCAGTCATCGGCTCTTGGAAGATGTAAGCAACTTCCTTACCGCGGAACTTACGAATCAAAGACAGTGGCTGGTTAAGCATCTCAGTGCCCTTAACAAGAACACTTCCTGAGGTGCGAGCATTGTCTGCTAGCAACCCCATCAAACCCATAGCAGTGGTTGACTTACCTGAACCAGATTCACCAACGATAGCTAGCACCTCACCGGCAGCTACTTCGAAGTTCATGTCGATTGCAGCTGGGTACCAGACTCCATCGACCCAAAACTCCACATTGAAGTCCTTTACGACCAGGATTGGATTTTTATTTGCCATTTTCGTTAATTCCCTTTCTTAGCAAGCAAGTAACTCAAATTTTCAAAAATCTCTGAGGTAACATGATTGACATGCCTGAGACTTACATTTATAGAACCAGAACCACCTGGGTTTACTTCAGCATTGTTCTTCTGATCGGGGGCATGGCTGCTGTCAGCTTCTACATCGCAGGTCGATTCAATGACACTCTTATCAGCATCATGAATACCGCTGCCATGCTTGGCATCTTGTGGTTGTTCGTAGTTGGCCCAAAGGTGGTTTTCACCACTGAAGGAATCGCTATTCACAACCCATTCAGAACCGTTAAGGTTGGCTGGTTGAGCGTAATCGAACTCACAACCAGATTCTCTTTCACCGTCGTTACCGAAACTAGCAACCATGCTGCCTGGGCAGCACCAGCTCCCAGCGGTTTGAACGCTAGAAGAATCCGTCGCAATGATTTCAGAGGAACTGGTGTTAACCGAATTCTGGTAACCCCAGACCCTAGAGACACCAGAAGCGAAAGCGATACCGCTTTGGCTTTGGCTAAACGTCATAGTGAACGAGCCATTACCAAGGCCACCGCAGTTGCTGGTGTGCAAAAGAGCACCAACTGGGTTTCCCTGGGTGTGCTGCTGGTCAGCGCAATTGCACTGCTTAGCAACTTGGTTATTCACTAGAGTTTCCATAATTTTCTTTATCGCTTGTTAACGGCTTCGCGAGTAGAAGTGCGAGCTAGGAAGTCCTTGCGCTTTAGCTGTCTTCTCTGACGAGGGTCGAATGCATCACGAAGGCCATCACCAATGAAGTTGATGCTCAAGGCAATAGCAACGATGATCACACCTGGCCACCAGAACAGCCACGGAGCATAAATGAACTCACCCTGGTGCTCGCTAATCAATACACCTAGAGATACGTCTGGGTATTGAACACCGAAACCAAGGAATGAAAGACCGGTCTCAGTCAAGATCGCACCTGAAAGCAACAGTGTGGTGGAAACGATGATTACACCAACAGAGTTAGGCAGGATGTGCTTGAAGATGATTCGACTATTAGAAGCACCAGCTACGCGCGCTGCGTCCACGAATTCACGTTCACGCAGCGACAGGAACTCACCACGAACTAGACGAGTCAAACCTGTCCAGGAGAACAAACCAAGGAAGACCGCCAGCGGCAAAACACCTAAGTTACCCATGCGGTAACCGATAACAGCACCGATAAGGATTGAAGGAACGGTGATGATGAAGTCTGTGAAACGCATCATGACAGCGTCAATGATTCCACCGAAGAAACCGGATACAGAGCCCATGATGGTTCCGATGAGGCCACCAAGACCACCAATGATGACCATAACCATCAGGGAAATTTCTGATCCACGCATAACCAAGGAGAAGTAGTCCTTAGCCTGAGTTGGAACGTATCCCATAGGGTGATCCCATGTTGGACAGCCCGAAGCGCAGTCTGAAGTCAAGATGGTGTCGGTGTGTGCATACTTCCACCAACCGTGCAGAGTGATTGGATCTTTGTCACTGCCTAGGTGAATACCTGCAGCGGAGTAAACAAAGATGATGAACAGGATGATGAAGATTAGGCCGGCAACCGCTGGCTTATGTGCGAAGAATTTACGACGGATGATCTGACCCTGGCTTAAGCCCTGAGTCTGAACCGCGTCCACTCCAACTTCACTGTTGAGCTCTGCATTAGCAGAGTTCTTCTTTTTCTTTGAATTAATCGCCATTAGATGTCTTACTTTCTGATTCTAATTCGAGGGTCTAGGAATGAGTAAACAAGGTCTGCTGCAAGGGTCGCCATAACAGCTAAGAAAGCGGTTAGTGCGAAAGTTCCCATTAGAAGGTTTAGGTCCTGGTTCACGATAGCTTCGTTCGCCAAACTTCCCATACCTCTCCAGCTGAATACGCGCTCAGTAATAATGGCTCCACCCACGATACCCGCGATGTCGAAGGCAATCAGAGTTGTCAGTGGAAGCATTGAGTTACGGAATGCGTGACGCAAGATAACTTCACGCTCAGGCATACCCTTAGCACGAGCGGTACGCACGTAGTCCATGTTTAGAACTTCTAGAAGAGAAGCTCGTGAATAACGTAGGTAACCTGCAAATGAAATCAGGGTTAGAGCCAGAGTCGGCAAGACCAAGTGTGTTGCGAGGTCTAGGTTGAGAATCCAAAAATCATTGGTGGTCAAGGTTAAGTTGTATGCACCGTCAGTCTGCATCGGCTTACCGTCAGAAAGCGCGTAGTAAGGCTTCCATGCTTGCATCAACCGGTCAATAACCACGAAGAATGAAACAAAGAAAGCTGACATCATTGAGCTTCTAATAACCGGACCCTTATCGATCTTGGTAAAGAAGTAGCCGATGAAATAACTAGATGAAAGCATCAAAAGAGCCAAGGCAACTAGAAGCACATAGTTTCCACTCTCACCCATGATCATGCCGAATGGGTAATAGAAGGCAAGACCAACGCCAACAGATGCAAGACCTGCGTAAAGTGCTTTCCTATTGCCAAGACCTGCGAAGACGTGAGTCAAACCAACAGAGGTAGAGATTCCTAGAAGAGCAACACCGAAGATTCCCATAACTGGTTGAGTGAACCATGAAGTCCAGCTAGCTACCTGAAGCAAAACTAAAAGAGTAACGAAAGAAATGGCCCAAGTAATCAATACTCGTTTTCTAGTTCCACTAATAAAGCCGGTGAGAATCACTGCCAAAATTCCGGATATTCCAACATTCAGAACAATGCCTATCGTGGGGTCAGACAGGAAGCTGTTGAACTGGATAACCATGTACTCCTTCAACATAACTGCAACCCAGAAGATTGGCAGTGAGAAGAGGAAGAAAGATAAGAAAGTCAGCGAGTAGTCAAGACGTGAGTACTGACGAATTGCACTTAGAACACCGAAGGTGATTCCCAAGATGATTGCAAGGAAAGTTGCAACAGTTACCAAACGAAGTGTGATTGGAATAGCTGCAGCCATTTCATCGAGAACAGGCAAACGCTTCCAAGTTAAACCGAAGTCCATTTGGCCGGTACCAATGCCGAACACTTTCTGAATCCACAAGAAATATCTTGCAGGAGGTGGGATGTCAAGCTGGTAGAAGCGAACGAGCTCTGCCATGATTGCTTCTTTTTTCGGATCGGTAGATTCACGAATACCTGCAAGTGGATCGCCTGAGTAGGCAGCCAAGTTATAGGTAAGGTATGTCGAACCGAAAAGAATTAGAAGTGCGATAGATATTCTTCGACCAATGTATGCAAGCAAGTGTTTGTTTCACTTTCTGTGTCTCGGGATACTTATAAAACTCTACTAGATTCGGGTGCTCAGGATTCGCATCTCGGCTAGGATTTAGGGCTTAAAAGATTACTGGTGGCACCCCGTGAGGGATGCCACCAGTAATTGGTAAATCAACTACTTAATTCAGAGCTAACTCCGAATTAGTAACCAATCGCCCAGTAGTTCCAGGTTACGTTTGGAGCAAGTGGGCTTGGAAGAATGTTCTTCAAGTCACTGTTCCAAGCAGATGCGCCTGGCCACTGGTACATAGGTAGTGAGTAGTAGTTAGACCATAGACGCTTCTCAGCGTTGATCTTTGTAGTGATCAGAGATGTAGCAGTCTGTAGCTTCTCGAATTCACCTAGGAGGTTGTCCAAGGTTGAGTCGTTCCAGCCAGCAGAGTTGTTTCCACCATCTGATTCGTACTGAGGGTTAGTTCCAGCCTGTGATAGACCAGTCTTTACCCATGCGAACTCAGCTGCATCGAAGAAGTTACAGTCAAGCTCTGAGCTCCATGTTGAACGGATGTAGTGAACAACTTCGATACCAGCCTTGGCACCTTCAGTTGTCATTAGACCTGCGTTCGCAACACGGCTACCGCGTGAGCTTGTTAGCAACTTAACCTGGAAGCTGTTGCTTCCAGCAGCAGCTGATGGGTACCACTTCTTGACAAGTGCAAGAGCTAGAGCCACGCGAGTTGCCTGGTCCTTCTTGAAGTCAGTCAAGTAAGCGCTTGAACCAGCAGTTACCTTTGAGTAGTCACCTTCAGTTGTCAATGAGAACAAGCTGTCTAGTGTTGGTGAAGTACCGGTGAATGAAGCGTCGAATACCTTACCAATGTAGTTGTTCGCAATTGTCTGACGAGGAACGATAAGCATGAATGCCTTACGTAGATCCTTAGCCTTCTGGCTGTCGCCAGCGAAAGGACCAGTGTAGTTAGCATCACAGTTAACAGTCTCACCAGCGATGGTCTTGATGTTGTCAGGAGCCATAGCGAACTGTGAGTTACCAGTTCTCAAGTCAAGGTGCTCGTAGGTTAGTACGTTGCCCTTGAATGCTGTAACGCCAGCAGTTCCGTTAACGATTGACCAGAATGATGAAGTTGCACCACCTGAGTAAATGTCTACAGTACCAGCAGCAATAGCCTGACCAACAGCAGTGTCATCTAGAGTACCTGCGGTGAACTTGAAGATAATCTTCTCAAGGTTACCGGTCTGCTTTGGTGAGCCACCGATGTTACCGTTTGGGTTCTTCTTCAAAGTACAACCAGTTGAAGTACAGCTCTCTAGCATGAAGGTACCGTTAGAGATCAACAACAATGGGTTGGTAGCTGAGCTAACAGTTGTGATGTTCCAAGAGTTTGACCACTTAGAAGCCATCTTTCTCATCAACGCACGAGCGTCATCACGAGCACCTAGCTCATCTTCGTAGTCAGGGTCTGACTGAGAAGGAAGAGTTGCAATTGCACCGTAGTAAGACTCTTCGAACAATGACTTGTATGAAGCGTTTGTACGTGCAGTCTGGAAAGCTTTCTTTCCCTTTGCAAGACCGACTAGAGCGTGAACTGCACCAGGACCAGGACCGAATACCTGCCAGTCAGGCTGGAATGCGTCGTAGCTAACGGTAACTGAGAAGTTGTCGTCGCTTAGGTCGAATGAGTTTGCTCTGGTGTGGTCATCGTAAGCGCCACCGTAACCAGCTGAGTCAAAGAGGCTTCCGTCTGCAGGGTCACCCAAACCAGCTTTGATTGAGTAATCAGAGCTTGAGATTGCGTGGCTTAGAAGAAGATCTTGAGCTGTAATCAGAGTGCCGTCAGAATACTTTAGGCCCTTCTTGATTGTGTAGGTTACCTGGAAACAACCGAACTGAGCATCAAGCTGAGCCTTTGTTGTTGCAGTTCCACAATTGTTCTTTGTGATCTTGAAAGTACCGAAGGCAGTGTTACGAACTAGCTGTGCCTTGTTGTTGTAATAGTAAAAACCTGCACCTGTTGGACCAAGAACGTCCGAGTTGGTTAGAAGGTTGAAACCATTAACAGCAGTGTTAAGGCCCGATAGAGCGTTACTCTCCTGCACGATCATGATCTTGTTTGCTGCAGACGCGTTCGCAGGAGCAAGGCTTAGCCCTGACACACCGAGAACTGAAGCTGCGACAAGGGCAAGACCCTTAATCATATTTTTCTTCATTGTTTCTCCTTGTTAATGGAGGAGCATGTATTCCGAGAATGACTCCTCGACCCACACGTTCCTTGGGTAATAGAACTCTACAACTAATCACAGACATCAGACAGGGGGTAATGCCCAAATCGTTACATTTCATTACTTACCCCAAAACCCCCTAGAAACAAGGGAATTGGCCTCATCCCTGCCCCTTCGTGCTACTGTTATCGAGCGTTCGAAAGAACGCCTTTGTTGTGACAGGGGAAACCGGTGAAAATCCGGTGCTGACCCGCAACCGTGAATCCTTTGGGATAAGTCGGAATGCCTGCCAAAACGAGGACTCTAAATAAACCGTCGAGGTCTACGGGTGGAGTCGAGTAGAGCCTTACTCGTCGTCGCACTTGGATCGCAAGCCAAAAAGGATATTGCGTTGTCAAAGTCAATAAGAAAAATTCGTCCAGCTATAGCACTAATGTTGAGTGCACTACTAATAATGGGTCTGAGCGCTTGCTCTAATAATGGGTATGGAACTGACCTTCAACCTAAAACAAGCTCATTCTTAGCAAAATCTTTCAAATCAGGTGAGTATATGGCTCCATACCTGACACCAACAGCTGATGTTGGGTCAACTATGGAGGCAATGATCCAACTAAGTGGTGTTGGATACGATTCTGAGAAACAATCCAAAGCCATTAACTGGCTAACTTCTAATACAGACCTTATTACTACAAATGGTCTGCGTGGAGAATACATTTTCACGGCTCATGCTCTTGGTTTTGAAAGTGAACCATCTGTAGCAAAAGCACTCACTGATCTAAAGGCTGCAGTTGATGCAAACGGTGAAATTGCTGAAACTAACAACTTCTCCTATGCATGGGTAATTCTTGGTCTAGCTGCTGCCGGTGAAGAATCTAAGGCGAACCTTGCTGCCATGAATT
>WLIC01000021.1 GCA_009702405.1 Actinomycetota bacterium | reverse complement strand
TCAGTTTCAATTCCTTGCCATGCTCCAATCAAAGTGATCACACCTAGAACACCAACACCTAAACCAATCAACTGGTTTCTGGAAACCTTCTCACCTCTAAAAACAGTTAGCAGTGCAATCACAGTTGCTATCGGTGTCACAGCATTTGCCATGCCAGCAAATGCAGAGGAAACATGGTGTTCACCAAATGCAAATAGTGCAAAAGGGATAGCTGTATTAAATAATCCAACAACGAAACTGAGCGCCAGCATCTTGCCGTCTCTACGAAGACTTATTTTGCGCCAGATCAGTATGGCCAACAGGGTAAGTGCTCCAAATAGGCATCTCCAGAAGGCAACCCCTATGGGTGGTAACGATTGGTTGGCGAACTCAATGAAGAGGAACGATGAACCCCAGATAAGTCCTGCCCCAAAGTAGTTGAACAGCCAGCTACGGGATTTGCCGGGACGTCCGACTTCATTGGTTTTAGGCACCATGCCAGCCTAACCAACCATAGGCTTAAGGGATGTTGTTGAGGTTTATCAAAGTTGAGCGCAATGCAGCGCTATTGCTTGTATTGGCAGGGGTAGCAGGTCTTATCCTGGCTAACCTACCTGCAACAGCTTCGCTAGTTCATGATCTTGGAGCACTGCATCAAGTCAGTGAGTATTTACTTTGCCTGTTCTTCTTCTTAGTTGGGTTAGAGCTCAAAAGAGAACTAACCGAAGGAACATTCAAGAACCGTAAAGCATTATTAGTTCCCCTGTTGGCTGCCATTATGGGAGCTCTTGTTCCAGCTGGAATCTATTACCTGGTTACAGCCTCAGACAGTATTGCTCGTGGTGGCTGGGCCATACCGATGGCAACCGATATAACTTTCGCACTTGCTGTCTTCAGTATTTTTGCGACCACAATGCCAAAAGGTTCAAGGCAGTTCCTAATGGCTTTTGCCATCATAGATGACATTTTGGCGATAGTAGTTATCGCACTCTTCTTAGGAGCGCCAATTCAAACTGGAGCACTGGTAACAGGATCTGCTCTCTTAGGAATGCTTATTCCAACTAAATACACCAAGAACCTTGAAGACATGATTCATCCTTGGGTTGCATATCTTGTTCTGCCACTATTTGCTTTTAGTGCTTTAGCGGTTGAAGTGAATCTCACTGTTGTTGAAGTTGTGAGCAGTGTTGTTGGTTTTGCTATTTTGCTAAGAGTAATAGGAAAAGTAGTTGGTATTACCTTTGGTGCCTGGCTTGGATCACTCTTGGTTAGAAAATCAGGTGAAAAGGTTTTAGCTTTAGCTGACTATGCTCGCATCTCGGTTCTTGGTGGCATCGGCTTTACTGTTGCATTTTTAGTCAATGACATTGTCTTCAAGGATCATGAACTAGAACATTCACAAGCACTGGTTGCTAGTTTGTTAGCCGCTGTTTTAGCATCGTTGTTAGCTGCAGTTATTTTCAAACTTAGGAAACGAAGTTGAGTTTTCAAAAAGAACAAATACTAGATAGAGCTAGGGGAGCTTTATTGGGTTGTGCGGTTGGGGATGCTCTAGGGGCAGGTTATGAATTCAAGCCACCGCTAGCAGATCACATTCCTGTTGAGTTCGTTGCAAGCAATATGTTTGCAGCTGGTGAATACACCGATGACACAGCGCAAGCTATTGCCATCGCTCTTGCCATTTCAAGATCTGACCTAACTGAGAACTTAGATGAAGTAGCTAAAGAATTCTTTAGTTGGTTTGATGCTGGTCCTGCCGATGTTGGTATGCAGACCAGAAGAATTTTCAATGCAATAAGTGAACCGAGATCGTCAACGGAATTACTTGCGGCTTCCCTTGAATACCTTGATACCCATCTAAAAGCTGCTGGTAATGGATCTCTGATGAGAACAGCACCGATTGCCCTGCCATACCTTTCTAAACCAGATCTAATCGAGCAGGTGGCTAACGATGTTAGTGCTCTAACTCACGCTGATCTAACCTGTCGTGAAGCTTGCATCATTTGGTCAAAGGCAATAAGGCATGCCATCTTGTTTGAGAACTTTGATGGTATTCAATTAGCGGTCAATGATTTACCTGCCTTTAGACAGGTGTTCTGGAATGAGATCTTTGATGAGGCGGAAGCAGCTGACACGGCTGCCCAGTTTGAAAACAATGGCTGGGTTATCCACGCCATCCAAGCTGCGTATAAAGCCATTATGGTAACTGCATCTGAGACCCCGGAACATCTGGTTTTAGGGATAGAAGCCGCTGTTCGAGTTGGTAACGATACCGATACGGTGGCTGCTATCGCTGGCTCATTACTTGGAGCTAGATGGGGCTATTCCGCTATTCCAGAGGCTTGGCTAGAACCTTTGCATGGCTGGCCAGGTTATGAGGCTAATCATCTGGTGGCTCTGGCAGATGAAATCACCGAACCGATTTGGCAATAATTTCGGTCATTCCATAGATAAAATCTCTTTGAATAAAGGAGAGTTATGTCTGCGTTAGAGATCAACTTTTGGTTGTTTGTGGCTGTTTGTGCTGCTACCTGGTTAACTTCGATTATCACCAAGGAATACTCCTGGGTTGACCGCATCTGGTCCATCATCCCGATTGTTTATATGTGGGTATTTGCATATGGAGCTAACTTCGGTGACCTGCGACTAAACGTTATGGCAGTGCTGGTAACTCTCTGGGGTGCAAGGTTGACTTTCAACTTTGCTCGTAAAGGTGGTTATGCACCTGGTGGTGAAGATTATCGCTGGGCTATTCTGCGCAAGAAGATGTCTCCTGCTATCTATCAGATCTTCAACATCTTCTTTATTGTGATTTTCCAGAATGCATTGTTACTAGCAATTACTTTGCCAGCTAACTTGGCATTAGAGAACAGAACAGCTTTTGGACTACTAGATGCAGTCTTTAGTGCGCTGTTCCTAGGTCTACTTATCTTTGAGTTCATTGCTGATCAGCAGCAGTGGAACTTCCACCAACTCAAGAAAGCCGGTAAAGCATCAGGTTTCTTGGATACAGGAACATTTGCTTATTCACGTCACCCAAACTTCTTCGCTGAGCAGGCTCAGTGGTGGGTGCTAGGTTTCTGGGGATTCGCTGTTGCGAACACAGCCCAACCTATTTATCTACTAGGTGCTGTTGTGCTAACAGCTTTGTTCCTAGGTTCGGCTCGCTTCACAGAGCAAATCTCGCTGAGCAAGTATCCTGAATACAAGCAGTATCAGTCAAGAGTAAGCATGCTTATTCCTTGGTTCAGTAAAAAGTAGAAAGCAAGTTTTTGCCTAAAACCAAAAAGCAATACAAAGATCCACTTTTCGAATTCGTAATTGTTGGTGCTTTGGTTCTAGGTGCTGTCTCTGCTATGGGTTCTAGTAATCAGGCTAATAAACCAACAGTAGATCCTGGTCCAGTCGCTGTAGAGAAAAGCTATGCAGTTCCCACTGGAAAAACTAAGACTCTAATCACAGGGCTTCGTGCACCATGGGAACTTCTGTTTCTTCCAGATGGTCAAGCTCTTATAGATGAGAGAGATAGTGGAACTATCTCTCAGATTGATAAAGACCTAAAGCTTCGCAAGGTTGCTTTCACCAGCACAACTCCTCCTTGTGTGAAGTTCTGTGAAGGTGGAACTCTCGGCATGACTTATGCTGCCGATAGGCCAGATGGAAAACTATCGCTGTTTGTTTTTCTAACTACTTTGAAAGACAACAGGATTCTGAAGTATGACCTTGATTCCGATGAAGCAGGTAACTGGTCATTAGCTAATAAGCGAGTGGTTCTCTCAGGCATTGATAGATCAGGTTTATCAACCACACACAATGGCGGTCGTTTAGCAATAGGGCCTGACGGTAAGTTGTGGGTTAGCTTAGGCGATGCTGGCATGAGTGGTTCAACTTCACAGAACTGGGATCGTTTAGCTGGATCTGTTTTGCGAGTCAATCTTGATGGTTCAGTTCCATCTGATAATCCAAGACCCGGTAAATACGCATGGGCTAAAGGCCTTAGAGATACCCAAGGTATGGCTTGGGATAACTACGGGAATATGTGGACCACAGAGTTTGGTCAAGACACTTGGGATGAACTGAACCTTATGGAAAAGGGCAAAAACTACGGCTGGCCTAAAGCAGAGGGTTTCTATAAATACGTTCCAACCCCACTGCCGCCAGGTAACCCAGGTTCAGATAACCAGGGAACTGCCGAGTCTCCTGCACCTAAGCCAACTATTCCTTCAATGCCTTCAGATAAAGACTTGATGAAGGATTCAAGATACACAGCTCCTTACCTAACCTGGCACCCAGTTGATGCAGCCTGCAGTGGTATTGCCTTCGTTAGAGGTTCTTTGATTTCAGCTTGTTTACGTGGTGGAAAGCTTTGGGTTATTCCAGTTCTTGGCGATAAGAAGCTAGGTGAACCACAAGCGTTCTTCGCTGGTAAGTTTGGACGACTTAGAAAAGCAACTCTCGCACCTGATGGCAGCATCTGGATCATTACTAGCAATAAAGATGGCCGCGGTGGTTGGTCTAAAGGTGGAGAGAACCCTAAAGATGACAGAGTCATCCGGGTTGAGATGAAAGATGTTACTTACTAAAGATTCTTTAGTGCTTCATCAATAATTTCTAGACTGAAAATTCTTGAATGATCAAATCCTGGAACTACCCTCAGAGTTGAACTCTTCACTTTGCTGTGTAACCAAACACTGCAAGACATGTCAACGTTGGTATCAGCATCACCGGTAATGATTTGCAGTGGCTTAGAGATAGTTGAGACATCGAAGCCAAAATCAATTTGCACCGAATGCTCATCCAACATCCAACCGTGAGCTCCAGTTTCAAAGGCTAAGTGTCGCTGAGCAAATCTAAATTGAGCATCAGGAGAGTTAGCCCAAGCTTTGGCTTCTTCACTTGCATTAGCGTATGCAGCCATCGGATCTTGCGCCATGAAGCCAGGCATCCACTCGGTGAACTGATTAATTAGATCTGGTTCAAACTTTTTGATTGTTTCGAAGAACTCAAGTTCATCTTCAGGGGAATTTGCATATGGATCGAAATCAGGAAGGTTAGCTGGAACTAGACCTGCAAAATCTATACCCTGCGTAGCGTTATCAAGTAACGCAAGATCAGCTAGAGCTCTAGGTCCTCCAGCTGAGAAACCCGTGGTGATGAACTCATCGAAACCTAGGTGTTCAACTACAGCCTTAGTGACCTTAGCGTCATCAGATATAGGTCTTGGCCCAACAACAGTTGATTTGGCATAACCCTGTCTAACTGGAATGGCTACCGAGTAGCCATGCGAATGGAACACTTCAGCCATTTGAGGGGACATCGGTCTAGGGGATGGCATGCCATGATGCCAAACAATTAGCTTGTCGCCACCTTTATGAAAGAAAGTTTGGGTGATAACCCCAGTGGCTGTTTCTATAAGCAAGGTCTCCATAAGTTAAGGCTACCCTGCCGTTAACAGCCATTTGGGAGCAAATTGTTATCAGAATGGCTATTTGTAGAGCCTTGGGAACGTCAGATAAGACTTAGTGTTGTATTACTAATACGTTTTGTGCGAAACGTTTTACCCTGAAAGGTCAACATGTTTCGCAAATTCCTAGCCATCGCATTGGCACTCCCACTTTTCTCTATCGGTCTAACCGCAGCTAATGCAGCGGCCACACCATGGTCTGAAAACTTCGACTCCATGAGCTCATACACCGGTATTGACTTCGATGGCAACACCACCTCGCTGGTCACCGATCAGCCAGCAGGACAGGGCTTCACCTCAGGTAAAGCCATCAAGATGGATAACCAAGGCGCAGCCTGGGCTGGAACTAAGTTCGTTCTGCCAGGAACTTCAAGTTTTATTTCGAATGCTAACGCGACCGCTTCTATCTCGGTTTATTCACCAGATGCTTTGGATCGTTGTTTCCTACTAAAACTAGAAGGTAACGGGCCTTCAATTGAACGTATTGTCCACGTTACTTCTGGTTGGCAGACGCTGAACATCAACTATGCAGCCGACTACAACCAGTCAAAGAATTACAACGTGGTTGCACTTATGCCTAACCTTGCTGGTGTTGGATGTGGAACCTGGTCTGCAGGTAAAGCCCTAACAACTTGGTATGTAGATAACATTTCATTCCCAGGGGCTAGAGATTCAGCTGAAGTTATTGTTCCTGAGAACCGCAGCACCCCTCAGGTGCTGATCGACTACGAAACCAATGACACTTCAGGAGCAAAGATTGACTTCGGAGGCAACTCTTCAAGCATCGTTACAAACGCACCTGAAGGTGGTTCAGTTTCTTCAACTAAGGCACTAAAGATCGTTACAAATTCTCCTGATTGGTCAGGAACAACGCTTATTACTAAATCAAGCATGGCTTCATTGATTTCACAGTCAGCTATGGGTGTCAAAGCAAACATCTGGTCCCCTGTTGCAGGCAAACTCATCATGATTAAGCTTGAGAGCACAGTTCACCCATCTCAGGTTGTTGAAGTTCGTCAGACAAGCGTTGCTGGTTGGAAGACATACACCTTCGACTTCACAGTTGGTGGAAATCTAGAACTTGACTACCCTAAAGCCTCTATCTTTGTTGACTTCCTAAGCACAACTAAGTCAGATAACCCTTGGTATGTCGATGACATTTCATTCAACGGTGCAGCCAGTGCTTGTGTTGCTGCCGGTTGTGACAATGGTGGTGGCGGTAATGGTGGCGGTGGAAACGGTGGTGGAGATGTCGACCTCAGCAACTACACCGCTCCTTCTACTCTTGTAACCTTCGAGTCTGATGATGAGTTAGGTGCACTTACTGCTGCTGAAGCTATGCCAGATCACCCTCAGGGTGTTTTTGGTGGAGGCCTTGCATCAATCGTTCCTGCTCCACTTAACAGCGACCGAGGTAGAGCACTTGCTATTACCAAGTCAGGTGAACAGTGGACTGGTGTGAATGTTGTTGTTGACACAACATCAGCTGTTCGTTACACCGATGCTGATAACTCCAAAGTAACTTTCAACTTCTACTCACCTAAAGCAAATAGCCCAACAGCTGTTCAGCTATTCCATGGTGACGCAAACGTTGAATTGGTTCAGTATGCACCTCAGGGTTGGAGCACCATGACCTTCGACTTTGCAACTGTTCAGGGCTGGTCAGCTAACACTGCTTACGACAAGGTAGTTATCTTCCCAGACTTCCAGATCCCGGTAAGCACACCTGCTGATGTTTACTACGTAGATGACATTGGTATAAACGGTGCAACAACAACTCCGGTTGTTCCTGCTGCTCCAGTTCTAGTAAAGCCAGCTGTAACTAAGGCTGCTTCGATTGCCTCTAAGACACCTAAGGTTGGCGTGACCATCACTTTGACCAAGGGAACATACTCAGGATCAGCGACCATTACCTACAAGTACTCTTGGTACCGCTGCACAGTCAAGGGAGCAACAGCCACTACAGCTAAGCCTCTGGCTTCAGCTAAGTGCACATTGATTGCTGGTAAGACTGCAACTACATACAAGCTAGTTACAGCTGACAAGGGCAAGTACATTAGAGCAACTGTTACAGCAACCAACTCAAAGGGTTCTGCATACAGCACAACTAAGACAACAACCGTAAAGGTTGGCTAAGCCCCAAAGAACTAAAACATGCCGGTGGATTGAATTCAAGAAC
>WLIC01000020.1 GCA_009702405.1 Actinomycetota bacterium | reverse complement strand
CCGTAGATTACCTTCTTGGCTAGTCCTTTAGAAGCACTGGTAGCAACAGCACTTCTGACAGAAACAGCTTGCTTCGGTCTGCGTAACGGTGCCGGAACATTCGATACCGGTCTTAGGTGTCTCCGAGGTGCAATCGGACGAATAGGTTGAGCTGCTCTTAATACGCTCATGCGGCGTTCCTTATCTTTTCGGCAGCACGCAGGCGAACTGATGCAGACCTTGGGTTTTCTTTGATTTCTTCTGGTGTTGCTTTTTCAGCGCCACGAACAACTAGTCGAAGTACTGGGGCATGTTCAGCAAGCTCAATTGGAAGATCAACTGGCGCTGAAGAGGTAGCTGCGGCCACAAGTGCCTGCTTGACGATGCGGTCCTCTAGTGATTGGTAAGAGAGAACAAGAACTCTGCCGCCAACTCTCAGTGAGTCGATAACGGCAGGAATGGTCTCTTCGAGAATCTCAAGTTCACTGTTCACTTCAATACGTAGGGCTTGGAATACTCGCTTAGCAGGGTGACCTGAAGTCTTACCAGGGATAAATGGAACAATCTTGGAAATGATCTCAGTTAGCTGTTTGCTGTGAACAAAAGGAGTCTGTGTGCGAACCTTGACAATCTGCTTAGCAATTGGCTTTGCGTAACGCTCTTCACCATAAACTTTGAAGATTCTTGAAAGTTCATCTTCGCTGTATTCATTTAGAACCACTGCTGCGGTTAGCTCTGCTGAACCATCCATACGCATGTCCAAAGGAGCATCAAATGAATAAGCAAAGCCACGTTCACGCTGATCAAGCTGCATTGAAGAAACGCCAAGGTCTAGTAAGACTGCATCAGCAAGATTGATGCCGAGTTCTTGAAGAACTTCTGGAATCTCGCTGTATACGGCTTGAACAAGGTGAATGCGATCAGCAAACGGTGCTAGACGCTCACCAGCAAGCTTCAAGGCATTCTCATCGCGGTCAATGCCAACGAGAGTTAGCTGTGGGAACCTACGAAGAAAGGCCTCGCTGTGTCCGCCGAGGCCAAGAGTTCCATCAACAAGAATTGCTGATTCACCTGTAAGTGACTCCCCCAAAATTTCAATGCAACGCTCTAAAAGAACTGGTTCGTGAAGTGAAGCGATTTCGTTCATCTTTTTGCTGTAAGTCCTAGATTCTGAACCCCATCCATTTGCACCTTTTGGTTGCTGCGTCTGGCATCGGGGAAGAAAGCCACAAGCCAAATAGCTGGAGATCAAAATCTAGGAATTAGTTGAGCGTCACCTCCCCCTCGTTGAAGTTCGCAAATGCTTCCGCAGTTGCATCCATGAAGGCTTTGTGCTTCTCTGGGTTCCAAATTTCAATGTGCTTACCAACACCAACGACAACTAGATCGCGACCAAGATCTGCCCATTCACGCAAACCAGAGTTCACAAGGATTCGTCCTTGGCCATCAGGTGTTTGTTCATCAGCTAGGTGGAAGTAGTGACGGTTAAGTCCTCTGCTTCCCAGTGAACCAATAGGTAAGTTTCCGGCTAGAGAGCCTGACCTGGCTGCGAATTCTGCAGCAGTGAGAAGAACTAAACAGTTCTCTTGCCCTTTAGTTAGCACAACTCCACCGGCTAGACGGTCACGGAATTTGGCTGGCAAGATCAAGCGGAACTTGTCGTCAAGTTTTGGGTAGCTAGTGCCTATGAACATTGGCTGCTCCCTTCCTCAGTGCGACTTCGCTTATGCACTCCACATTACACCACTTTCATCCACAAATATCAAATTATGCAGAACAAACTACTATTCTGGCGTGTCTTGACCAATAAACACAAGGGGCAATTCGGTGGAGGGAAAATCCAGAAATATGGTGAAAAAGGTTGGTTTTTAAAGGAAAAAGGGCCCCAACCTGAGGTTGGAGCCCTAAAAACTGTGGCTATTTAGCCAAATTAGCTTCTGTTGTTGCGATCATCCCAGCGCTTTTGGAAGAAATTACCTTGCTCAGCTGACTGCTTTGGGGCTGGTTTTGCTGCTCTGTATGCCTTGCCGGACCAGTTTTGGCTTACTAGATAGAGCCCTCCGAGCATGACTAAGAAAGCTATTACCCCTAGCCAGACTTGGTGCAAAGAAGTGGCAAATACCAGAATGCTTAGGCCAATAACCACCAGCAAGGAACCCGCAACTAGCAGCCTTGCGTAGCTCTGCCTGGTTACTTGCTTTTGCTCGACTTTAGGCTTTTCAGACTTCCCGCCAGTTAGCTGACGTTCCAGCTCGTCAAGAACCTTCTGTTCTTTATCACTCAGTCCCACGAAAACCTCCATGCTTTCGCTTAAATGCTAATCCCTATCCGCAAGTTAGGCTATTCCAGTGAAATCAACCGAAAATCTTCTAAGCCAGGTTCAAGAGAACCTCGATCTCTTCTGCCAGAAGCAAAGAGCCGATTTTGAGGCTATTTCCGCTGATTTGATACCTGTGGTTGATTACACCCATAGCCTCTTACAAGGTGGCAAGCGGTTCAGGGCTCTGTTCTGTTACTGGGCTTGGCGCAGTTCGCTTACCGATGCGAACTACCACCAAAGTGAAACTGAAGTTAATGATTCTGAAGAGGCAATCGCAGGCATTGCAGCATCACTCGAAATGTTCCACGCTGCTGCACTGGTTCATGATGACCTACTAGATCAGTCAGACACTCGTCGCGGAGCACCAGCAATTCACAAGAGATTTGAAACCTTACACAAAGATAAGCAGTGGGCTGGTTCGCCAGAACGTTTTGGTGTTGCCGGTTCTGTTCTAGTTGGTGACCTAATGCTCGGTTGGTCAAGTGAGATTTTTGGTAATGCCCTATTGCACTCCCCCACGAGAGAAATCGAAAGCGCATGTCGCGATGAGTTCAGCTTGATGCGCGTTGAGGTAATGGCGGGACAATACCTAGATGTATTAGAAGAAAACGCTGCTCCATCAAGACCAGTAACCGAAGGCGTTGGTCGAGCTGAAAAAGTAATTCTCTATAAAACAGCTAAATACAGCATCGAGGCACCGCTTCGTATCGGTGCTGCTTTCGCTGGTGCAGATCAAGCAACATTGGGCATGTTTAGTCAATTTGGAATTCCACTAGGAATTGCATTCCAGCTTCGTGATGACATTCTTGGTGTGTTTGGTGACCCGAGTGTTACCGGTAAACCTGCCGGCGATGACCTCCGTGAAGGCAAGCGAACAGTTCTTATTGCACTTACCAAAGAATCACTTTCTGAAAGATCCCCTTCGATGGCGGAAAGTTTTGAAGAACTACTAACCAGTAGAGATCTGGATGCTCAACAGATTGCTTTTATGCAAAGACTGATCAAGGAATCAGGTGCATTAGAAAAAACTGAACGCATGATTGTTGAGTTAGCAGATAGATCTCTAGAGTCATTAGAAGCGGCAGCTTTGGAAGCCACAGCAAAATCAGCCTTGAAAGCGCTAGCGCTGAAAGTAATTAACCGAGACGCTTAGAGTGCTAGCGACTGAGCTAGTCTTCTTACCTCTGCCTTACGACCTGAGATAAGAGCTGCCATTGGGGTTGTCTTTAGGGAATCATCCAAACTGTAAAGCCAATCGATTGCACCTTGCAATGAGAAGCCTGAGTCTAAAAGCACTAGAACAGTTCCTCGCAGGGAATGCAAAGGTTCGCCTTGAATAATCAATTCAGCGGGAATTCTTAGGACACCTTCGCGTTTAACAGCAATGAGGGTGTGTTCTTCGATGAGGCGACGCACCTTGCCAGGCACGATGCCGAGCAATTCACCAGCCTCAGGAACGGTAAGCCAACTTGAAACTTGATCTATGGGTTCAGTCACTCCTTAAGATTGCCACACCTGAGCGCTTGATACCATCTGAACTAACAACATGGCACGATATTTATGCCCAAACAACAACGGAAATATGACAACTGGCCCTGAAAACCCGATTCGACTAGGCCAATCAGCCCTACCCGGAACTGGCTCACGAAACGTCTCCGCTGCAGATTCTGCCTCGTTGCATCTGGTTACTCCAGGTCAAAACTTGGCTGTAATAGCTCAAATACATGGCTTATCGATTTCAGAGCTCACTAAAGCCAATGGCATGACTGAGCAGTCACTTATTTTTCCAGGGCAAAAACTCGTGATTCCAATTCCGGTTGAAGATGAAGTAACTACTGTTGCTCCAACTGAGCATTTGGTGGCTTTAGGTGAAAGCATCTTCGCTATCGCCGCCCGATTCGGAATCAGCGTCACAGCTTTGCAAAAGCTCAATGACCTAACCGACACTTCAATTCTTTTCCCCGGCACAATACTAAAACTGGTTGCCGAGACGACTTCGGAAACTTTAGATCAACCCACCAAACTTGAAAGACCTTTCCCTGCTCACTGTTTGGTGCACGGTTACCATGTTGTGAAAACTGGAGATCAACCAAGTAGGGTTGCTGCCTTCCATGGAGTTAGCACGCAAGCACTGCTAACTGCTAATGGCTTGAGTTGGAATGCCATGCTCTATGAAGGTCAGAAACTTATCGTTCCTATTTCTCATGGGCCGTTGAACTGTCCTGCCTTAGTCAAACTGTCCCCTACCTCGTTTGGAACAGCTCAGAAGTATTTCCAATTTGCTAAAGAACAAGATGCCAGCGATTATTTGATTGTGAATGCTTTTTGCTTGGAGATGCAACGCTCGGGTCTAGTTCCTGAGTTTGGAGTGTTGGCTGCAGCAAAAGAACTAATTAGCAAATTATCTTTGGTGGTCGGTTTAGAAACACTTAACGTGAAGCAGGCTCTAACTCAAGCAGGTTTTGAAGATTTAGCAGCAGGAGCTTCCCTTTGGGAAGCATCAGCATGGTCTTGGCTCTCTGAAGTTAGGGCAACCGAAAATGTCTAACCTTGATGGAGTCACCTTAGCTGGTCGCTATCAAATAACAGAAGTTATTGCTCGTGGTGGCATGGCGACTGTTTATCTTGGTAAAGACATCCGTCTTGATCGTCAAGTTGCTATCAAAGTTATTCATCCACATCTTTCAGATGATCCAGTTTTTAGAGACAAATTCTTTAGAGAAGCCAGGATGCTGGCTAAGGTCGCGCATTCGAATTTGGTAAACATTTTTGACCAAGGTGATGACCAAGGTCATGCGTTTATCGTTTTGGAACTGGTTGAAGGCATAACTCTGAGAGATGCGTTGAAGAACTTTGGTGCATTGCGTTCAGAACAAATCGTTCAGGTCTCTAAGGCTGTTCTTTCTGCTTTAGCTCAAGCTCACCAAAACGGAGTTGTTCACCGAGATCTAAAACCCGAAAACATTCTGCTTGCCGATGACGGCAGAATAAAAGTCACTGATTTTGGTTTGGCTAGAGAGCTAACGGCTAACACCGATACCGGTTCTTTAGTTGGAACAGTTGCTTATTTAGCTCCTGAAGTAATCAAACGCGGCAAAGCAGAAACAGCAAGCGATGTTTATAGCTTTGGAATCTTGCTCTTTGAAATGCTGACTGGAAAACAGCCTTACTCCGGTGATGATGCGATGCAGATCGCTTTCCAACACACAACAGAGCGAGTTCCTTCGGCTAGAACTATTAATCCTCAAGCTGACACTGCGCTCAATGACCTAATGATTTGGTGCACAGAGCCACTGGTTGAAAATAGACCTAGCAATGCATACATTGCACTTGCGCACCTAGAGAAGTTTTCTGGTAAAGCAAAAACCAGTCCTGAGGAACTAGCGCAAACACTTTTACTATCTGATCACATCCCCCAGGAAAGCTTCACTGAAGTTATCTCTGACATTGAAGATTCTGAACAACCTAAACCGTTTGCTAAGTTCTCTTCCAAATTATTGGCAACTCGATGGTTAGTGGCAAGCCTTATTGCAGTTAGCGCAGGATCTTTCGGCGGTTGGTATTACGGCTCAGGTCCTGGTGCTTTGGTTCCTATCCCGAGCATCACAGATAAGAACCAAGCCCAAGCAACTAGTTTGCTTAGTCCCCTAACTGAAAACATCACTGTCAAAGAAGTTTTCAGTAGCACCTTCACTAAAGGTCAGGTTATAGGTTCAGAGCCAGGTGCAGGCGTTTTGGTGCCTCGAGGAATGAACATCACCATTCTGGTCTCCAAAGGAAAAGAGTATGTTGCTGTTCCTTCTCTCCAAGGACTTGATCTAGTTACGGCAACCGCGAAAATCATCGGAGCAAGACTAGCTCTTGGCAAGGTATCTGAATGGTTTAACTCAGAGCATCCAATCGGTACCGTCTATTCCTATTCCGGTCAGGATGGCACTGAACTTGCTGTTGCCTCTGGTGTTGATTTGAAAGTTTCCTTAGGTTCGATACCAGTTGTTGCGGGTTTGCAGAAAAATGTTGCCAAGGCTGCACTAGAAGCTGCGGGACTAAACGTACGCAAGGTTGATTCTGAATACTCAAGTAGCATCGCTAAGGGTCAAGTGATATCTGTTGTCCCAGACGAACCTGAAATAGGCAAAGGGTCTTCAATAAAACTTATTGTCAGCCTCGGTCCTGAAACTGTGAAGATGCCTCAGGTCAAAGGTGAAACTATTTTGGCTGGTAAGTCATTGCTTGAATCTTTGGGCTTGAAAGTAATTATTGATACTAAGTGGCTCACCAAAGACTATGGAATCAAACGAATAACTGGTGTTAGTGAAACTGCTGGATCAACTCTCAAAGTTGGACAGAGCGTAACTATTAGATCTCGTTAGAGATTACCTAGCAGCTAACTCTTCAGCAACCAAGAACGCTAGCTCCAATGACTGTGAATGATTCAGTCTTGGATCACAAAGAGATTCATATCTAGATTCCAAAGTAAGTTCATCGATGTGTTCGCTGCCACCAAGACACTCTGCAACATCATCGCCAGTGAGTTCTACGTGAACTCCACCAGGGAAGGTTCCCAGAGCACGGTGAACTTCAAAGAAGCCCTTTACTTCATCCATGACATCATCAAATCTTCTTGACTTGTAACCGTTCTTTGTGGTTATGCCATTACCATGCATCGGGTCTGTGATCCAAAGCGGTTGAGCACCAGAATCTCTAACTGCTTCAACAAGTTTTGGCAAAGCTTCACGGATCTTGCCGGTACCCATACGGGTGATAAATGTCAGACGACCTGGTTCTCTAGTTGGGTCAAGCTTTTCGATAAGAGCCATGACGTCATCAACCGATGTGCTTGGGCCTAGTTTCACACCTAATGGGTTTCTTACTCTAGACAGGAAGTCAACGTGAGCGCCATCTAACTGACGAGTTCTTTCACCAATCCAGATGAAGTGCGCACTGGTGTCATATGGTGTTCCAGTTCTTGAATCAATGCGAGTCATAGGTCGTTCGTAATCAAAGAGCAGACCTTCGTGACTGGTATAGAACTCAGTGGTTCTTAGTTCACTAAAGTTTGCGCCGCAGGCTGCCATGAACTTAATAGCTTTATCGATTTCACGAGCCATCACTTCATAGCGAGAGTTAGCTGGGTTATCGGTAAAGCCTTTGTTCCACTCGTGCACTGAACGAAGATCAGCAAAGCCACCCATGGTGAAAGCTCTAATCAGGTTCAGTGTTGAAGCTGAGGTGTTGTATGCCTGCAGCAATCTCTTCGGATCAGGAGTTCTTGATTCAGCGGTGAAGTCATAGCCGTTCACAGCATCGCCACGGTATGCAGGAAGAGTTAGCTCTTCTCTTGTCTCGGTAT
>WLIC01000002.1 GCA_009702405.1 Actinomycetota bacterium | reverse complement strand
TTGGATGACTCTGTGGTCATAGGTAGAGGTAAGGGTAATCACCTTGCTAACACCAATCTTGGCTAGGTGCTCTTCACTCATACCCTGGAACTCAGCTGGGTAATCAAGTGCTCCTGCACCAACGATGCAACCTTGACCCTTAGTAAGTCTTGGAACTGAGTGAACTGTTCCAATTCCACCAGGGTTAGTTAGCGATGCTGTTGTTCCAGCAAAATCTTCTGCGGTTAGTTTGTTATCTCTAGCGCGCTTAACTAAATCTTCATAAGCATTTAGATACTCAGCGAAGTTAAGTCGCTGAGCTTTCTTGATGTTAGGAACAAGCAGTGCACGTGTGCCATCAGGTTTAGGAATATCAATTGCTAAACCAAAGTTGATGTTCGCAGGGGATACCGATGCAGGTTTGCCATCTACTTCTTCGTAGTAAACATTTTGGCTAGGGAATTCTTTGAGAGCACGAATGATTGCGTAACCGATGATGTGTGTGAAGGAAACTTTGCCACCACGGGTTCTACCCAGGTGAGAGTTGATCACAATACGGTTATCAATCAAAAGTTTTGCAGGGATTGCTCTAACGCTGGTAGCGGTAGGAATAGTTAGAGAAGCATCCATGTTGGCAGCCAAAGTCTTTGACATACCTTTGAGAATGTTGACCTGGTCTTCGGTTGCTTCTTCAACAGTTTCAGTAACAGTTCCGATAGTTGGAGCTTGAGCAGGAATTGGTTGTGGCTTCGCTTCAACTCTTGTAGTTCTGGCAACTAGCGGAACTGATCCGGTAGCGGTTGATTCAACTACTGCAGCTGCAGTTACAGGAGTTACTGGTGTGCCAAGTTTTAGTTGGTGGTAGCGCTCAAGGATGGGTTGCCATTCTTTGTCTACTGATTCTGGATTTGCTAGCCATTGACTATACATTTCGTCCACTAACCACTCGTTAGCGCCGAATTCTTGACTAGATTGTGAGTTGTCGTCGGACAACAGATCACCTCATACTTCCGCCTGTTTACTGCCAAATAAGCCTACCTTGCCTACCCCTGTCGAGTTTTCAGCCCTGTTTATGGCTAGCAGGGGCTAATGAGGCTTAGGTATGCTTATACAGTTATGGACTCAGACCATCCCGACCCGTGCCCAGATAAAGGGCTAACCCTATGAACGAGTGGTATTTACTCGGCCTGGGGGTATTACTCACCATAGGCACAGGAATCTTTGTTGCCAGTGAGTTCTCACTTATCAATCTTGAAAGAACTGACCTTGAGGCACGTCAAGAACGTGGTGAGCGTGGTCTAGCAGCGAGCATTAGGGCTTTGAAGCGAACCAGCACCCATCTTTCAGGTGCTCAACTGGGTATCACCATAACCACAATGTTGACCGGTTTCCTAGCTGAGCCATCTTTAGCAACTCTTTTGGAACCAACCCTTGAACCTTTAGGACTATCGACTACTAGCGTTCACGCAACCGCACTGACGATTGCCCTCATTATTGCCACCCTGTTCTCAACACTGGTGGGGGAGCTTATCCCTAAGAAGTTAGCCCTAACTTTGCCACTAGGGGTCAATAAAGCTGTTGTTCGTTTTCAACTTATCTTCACCTGGGTTTTTGGCTGGCTTATCTGGTTACTAAATAAAACAGGTAATGCCATAGTTCGTTCTCTTGGCATCGAACCTAAAGAGGAACTAAGTTCTTCAAGAACAGCTGATGAGCTATCTTCACTGGTTCAAAGATCAGCAAGCCTTGGAGCTCTAGAGCAGAGCACAGCAGATTTGATTACTAAGACGTTAGCGCTATCGCAATTAGTTGCAGCCGATGTGATGACCCCTAGAACCAAACTGACATCTTTAGATGCATCTCTTACTGTTCAAGATGTGATTGACCTATCACATAACACCGGGTTCTCAAGATTCCCTGTGTTTACCGGTTCAACCGATGACGTGGTTGGTGTTGTTCACGTGAAGGCAGCAGCATCGGTACCAAGAGAGAAAAGAAATTCAGTTCCAGTAACAGCTTTGATGGTTGAACCGTTTAGAGTTCCGGAAACTATCTCTTTAGAGAAACTTATGGGTGTTCTTCGCTCTAAAGGTTTGCAGTTGGCAATCGTCGTTGATGAGTATGGTGGCACAGCAGGAATTGTGACACTTGAAGATCTTGTTGAGGAACTTGTTGGTGAACTAGGCGATGAACACGATAGAGCAAAGCTAGAGATCACCGGTGGGAAAGATAAGTCTTTCTCATTCCCAGGTATGTTCCGTCCCGATGAACTGTTAGAGAAGTTAGCCATCAAAGTTCCAGTTGATGGTGCTTACGAAACAGTTGCTGGTTACCTCATGTCTGTCTTAGGTCGAGTTGCCTCTGTTGGCGATGAGGTAAGAATCGAAGATGGCTTACTAAGAGTTGAACGTATGGATGGTCGTCGAGTTGACCGCATCCGTTTCATCCCAGATGAGATTCCGTCAGGGGGTGAGAGTGATGACTGATGCTTGGACTGGAATATTTGCCTTCCTAGGACTGCTTTTGGCTAACGGGTTCTTTGTTGCTGCCGAGTTTGCTGTTATCTCTGCTCGTCGGGCCCAGATCGAACCTCGTGCTGAAGCGGGATCAAAGCCTGCAAAGCTAACCATCAAGGGCATGGAGAACGTTAGCCTCATCCTTGCTACCTGTCAGCTAGGTGTGACTATTAGCGGACTTTTGATTCTCCTAGTTGCAGAGCCTGCCATCCATGAAATCCTCAAGGCTCCGCTAGGTTTGTTTGCTCTAGGGGAGGAACTTGAAACAATAGTTGCCTTTGCTATTACTTTGGTACTGGTTTCTTTCTTGCATGTGTTAATCGGTGAGATGGTTCCTAAGAACATTTCATTCTCGATTCCTGAGCGATCTGCCTTGGTATTGGTGCCTTTGGTTTATGGCTTAGCTGTGATTATGAAGCCAATTGTTTTTGCACTCAATGCGATAGCTAATGGAGCACTTCGACTATTTGGTGTCAAACCTAAGAATGAAGCTAACACCGCATACACAATCGAGCAGGTTGAAGATATTGTTCAACACTCAACCCGTGAAGGTGTGCTCAGTGATGAGACTGGCGCTATCACCAATACTTTTGAATTCACGGATAAGAAAGTTAAAGACGTTCTAGTTCCAGTTGCTAACTTAATTACCGTTGACCTAACTGTTACACCAAGAGACATTGAACAAGCTGTTGCTAAGCATGGCTTTAGTAGATATGTGGTGCTTGATGAAGCCGGTGAACTTGAGGGTTACCTGCATCTCAAAGACGTCATCGATGCTGATGAGACAGAAGCAGATCTACCTGTGCAACGTAAGTTACTCAGGACAGTGAAATCTATTGGTGGCAGCGTTGAATTAGAAGATGCTCTAGCTCTTATGCAAAGAGATAGACAGCACCTTATGGCTAGCTACGACGATGAAGGCAAACTAGTTGGTTTGTTATTCCTAGAAGACATCTTGGAAGAACTTGTTGGTGAAGTTCAAGATGCAACTAGAAGAGACTAACCAGGGTATTTACCTCTTGAGTACTGGTTAGGCCAGTAGTCAACTTCAACGCCTAGTTCATGGGCTGCACGAAGTGGCCAGTAAGGATCTCTTAGAGAAACCCTGCCAATCATGATCACATCGATGTTTGTTGTTTGCAGAATCTCTTCAGCTTGTTTGGCATCAGTAATCTGACCGACAGTTGCAATTGGTGCGCTTACTTCTTCAGCCATCTCTTTAGCGAGTGGAACTTGGTAGCCAGGACCGGTTGGAATCTGAACACCGAGAACTATTCCACCGCTTGAGATATCAAATAGATCCGCTCCAGCTACTTCACACAACTTAGCTACCTCTGCACACTGCTCAAGCGTGAAACCATCTGCACGATAATCAGTTGCTGAGAAGCGAACCAGGATTGGAACATCCTCGCCAACGGCTGCTCTAATCCCCGAAACAATCTCAACCAGGTACTTAGCTCGATTAGCAACACTGCCACCAAACTCATCTGTTCTTTGATTAGTTAGTGGAGATAAGAACTGGTGGACCAGATAGCCGTGAGCGGCATGTATTTCTAAGACATCAAAGCCAGCAGCAACAGATCGTTTAGCTGCTTGAACCCAATCATCAATGGAGGCATAAACCTCTTCAGTTGATAGTTCCTTAGGAGTGTTATAGCCAGGGAAAGCTTCGCTAGTTGAAGATACTGGTTCCCAACCACCATCAGTCAGGCCCATCGCACCATCTCCTGACCAGGAACGGTAGATGCTAGCTTTGCGACCAGCATGCGCTAGCTGAATAGCTGAGAGTGCACCTGCTTGTCTAATGAAATTTGTTATCTCAACCCAAGCAGCAGCCTGCTCATCATTCCAAATGCCGGTATCCCATGGGCTGATGCGGCCATCAGGGTGAACAGCAGTGGCTTCACACATCACAAGTCCTGCACCACCTAGAGCTCTTGAACCTAGGTGAACTAGATGCCATTGGTTAGGAACACCATCCTGGTGTTCACAGGAATACTGACACATTGGAGCAATCCAGATGCGGTTACGAGAGGTTTTACCTCTGATCGATATAGTTTCGAAGAGCTTAGCCATGACACAAGCCTAACCAAGCCTTATCGCCCCTGACGCATCCTAGACTTACCAAAGAGACGAACCATTAGGAGCACTTGGTTGATAGCAAAGTTACTGGCAAGAGTTAGCCCACTGCCAAAGAAGTTCTGGTTCGTCCTAGCAATTGGATTGTTAGCTCAACTGACCCTCATTTGGCTAGGCACAGCTAGCGGTGATCCGCTAGGAGATGTTAGATACATCTATGACGCTTGGGTTAGCAACATGCTGCAAGGTCATTCACTTCTTGGCATTAGAGATCCTTGGGTTTATCCATATATTGCTCAGGTGCCACTATGGATAGCTCACTGGATTTATCCGCCTGATTACATGACCGGTTGGTTGGTGCTGGTTGTGAATCTGAACATGTTGCTTCTTGCTTATGTGCTGGGTTGGGGTAAGCGCATGGATAGAGCTAAAGCTGCCTGGTTCTTTATTGCCTGTGTGTTTTTAATTGGTCCAGTTGCTATCGGAAGACTTGAAGTATTCAGTCTTGCTTTGACAGTTTTTGCAGCGGTATCTTTCTTAGAAAAACGTGAATCAACTTCAATGCAGTTATTCAATGCTGCTACCTGGATCAAAGTTTCACCCATGGCGGGTTTGTTCTCAGGCTTTATTGTTTCTGAAAACCGCAAGCGATTCGTATTACACATGCTTATTGGAACAGCTGCCATTCTAGGTATCGGTTTACTACTTGGTGGCAACATGAACATGTTTAGCTTTATCACCATGCAGTCAGGTAGAGGTATTCAAGTTGAATCAACTATCGCTATCTTCTGGCTGATTCAAATACTGCTTGGTATTCCTGGCTCAAAGATTTACTACGACAACGAGATTGTCACATTCCAAATCACAGGCTTTGGAGTTACAGAGGTAGCCAGCATCATGACCCTGGTTCAGTTCGGTGCATTAGCTATCACTATCTTCTTAGGCTTTAGAGCTATGCGCGCAGGGGCAGATAGGAATACTGCTTTTGCTTGGATTTTCTTGACCGCCACTCTGGATCTCTTGGTATTCAACAAGGTTGGATCCCCTCAATATGAACTCTGGGTTGTTGGGGCTGCCATCTTCGGAATCTTGGCTAAGACTGCTAACTGGAAGTTAGTGGTTTGGATAACGGTAATCACATCAGGTTTGTCCTGGTTGATATTCCCAATTTTCTATGGTGACCTGCTGGCCAGTAATCCACTAGGTGTTTCGCTATTGGTGCTTAGAAACCTCGGCGTGATTGTGATTCTGGTTTATGCCAACATGCAGTTGACCAAGCTGGGTGCTAAGCGCGTAAAAGCTTAGCTAGTAGTGGTCCGACCTTCTCATGTTCAATGAGGAAACCATCGTGACCATAACTACTTGAGATGGTGTGTAATTTGCCACCGACCAGAGGAACAGTTAGATGTTCGGCAATGAACTTCTGATTCTCAATAGGAAATAGTCGGTCGCTATCAATACCAATAACTAAAGTCTTAGCCTTGATCTTGGCAAGAGCAGCTTTTGCTGACTTTCTGTTTCTTCCAACATCGTGAGAATTCATAGCTTCAACTAAAGCGATATATGTATTGGCATCAAATCTTCTAGTGAACTTATTGCCATGAAAATCCAAATAAGACACAACAGCGAATCTGCCACCATCACCTAGCGGGCTAACTTCAGATTGCCAGGCTCTGTCAAAGCGATCATTTAGTTCAGACGGGGAACGGTAGTTCAACAACGCCATTCTTCTAGCTAGTGCTAGTCCTGCGTGGGGACCAAGACCAGCTTTAGCGTCATAGTAGTTACCTTTAGCAAACTGTGGGTCTGCTTTGATTGCTTCTATTTGAACTGAGTTCAAAGCAATCTGATCGGCAGAGGTAACTGCAGGAGCTGCAATAACAGCAATGCGTTGAACTCTAGTTGGGTAGTCGATAGCCCACTCTAAGACGTGCATGCCACCCATGGAGCCACCGATGATGGCATGCCAGGTCTTAATGCCAATCAGATCGCTAAAGGCAACCTGAGCTGATACCTGATCTCTAATGGTTAGGAAAGGAAATCTAGAGCCGTATTCTCTACCTGTTTTATCTAGGGAAGAAGGTCCGGTTGAACCTTGGCAGCCACCAAGAATATTCGGCACCACCACAAAGTATTTGTTGGTATCGATAGCAAGGCCAGGGCCGATTAGGTCGCTCCACCAACCTTCGGTTGGGTGTTCTTTGCTGGCTTTACCAACCGCATGAGAGTCACCGGTTAGGGCATGAAGAACAAGGACTGCATTTGATGCGTCTTGGTTTAGTGTTCCCCAAGTTTCATAAGCAATTTTTACTTGATGTAGTTCTTTACCTGATTCAAGGGTCAGGTTACCGATTGGTGCAAAGAGACGATCACCTTGAGGGTCACCATCCCGCCATGCTCCAGTTGCCTTGGGCTTACCAACTAATTGTCGGCTTAGCTCCTCGGTTATGAAATCTGACGGGACGGTGTCCTCAGGTGTTTGAAAATCCATAAAGGATCTTTTATCTTTCTTACTTGGCTGCTTCGAAACCAGTTTCTAGATCAGCGATGATGTCTTCAATTGACTCTAACCCAACAGATAGACGAACTAGACCTGGGGTAACACCAGCAGAAAGCTGCTGCTCAGGAGATAGCTGTGAATGTGTTGTGCTAGCCGGGTGAATCACTAGAGATCTAACATCACCAATGTTGGCAACGTGCAAGAACAGGTTGAGAGATTCAACAAACTTAGAACCCTTCTCAACACCACCCTTGATCTCGAATGAAACGATTGCACCAGGTCCCTTAGGGGCATACTTCTTAGCTGCCTCAAACCAAGGAGAGGTAGGAAGTGCTGCGTAGTTAACGCTTTCAACCTGAGGGTGCTTTGATAGGAACTCTGCAACCTTTTTAGCGTTTTCAACGTGACGGTCAATGCGAAGGCTAAGAGTTTCAATACCTTGTAGTAACTGCCATGCACTAGTTGGAGCAATAGCTGAACCTAGGTCACGAAGCAGTTGCACGCGAGCCTTGATGATGTATGCAATGCCATCACCTAGAGCTGCTGTGTAGTTAACGCCGTGGTATGAAGGGTCTGGCTCGGTTAGTCCTGGAAACTTGTCGCTCTTAGACCAAGCAAACTTTCCACCATCAACGATTGCACCAGCAACAACAGTTCCATGTCCACCTAGGAACTTAGTTGCTGAGTGAACAACAATGTCAGCACCGAAATCAAGAGGCTTGATTAGGTATGGAGTTGCAACGGTGTTGTCAACGATAAGTGGAAGACCGTTTTTGTGTGCAACATCAGCAACACCTGAGATGTCCAAGATGCTTACTTTAGGGTTACCAATAGTTTCAGCGAAGAACAACTTGGTGTTTGGTTGAACAGCAGCAGCCCAAGCAGCAAGGTCATCCTGGTCTTCAACGAAAGTTGTTGTGATACCTAGCTTTGGCAAGGTGTATTTGAACAGGTTGTAAGTTCCACCATACAAAGTTGAAGATGCAACGATGTGATCTCCAGCTTGTGCAATGTTTAGGATTGCAAAAGTTTCAGCAGCCTGACCTGAAGATAGCAACAGGGCAGCAGTTCCGCCTTCCAAAGCAGCAATGCGCTTTTCAGCAACATCCTGAGTTGGGTTCATGATGCGGGTGTAGATGTTTCCAAACTCAGCAAGACCAAAAAGCTTGGCGGCATGCTCAGAAGAGTTGAAGACATAAGCGGTGGTGTTATAGATCGGTGTGGTTACCGAGTTGGTTGTTGGGTCAGGAGATTGACCCGCGTGAATCTGTGCGGTTTCAAATCCCCAGTTTGCTGGATCGTTACTCATTGTGTGTGCTTTCTAATAGTCAAAAGAAGGGTGTGCTTCTAAGGCTATGCAGATGTATGCAAGCAGACAAACATGGCCTGAAACGAAGCGTAACTTTTCTAAATCTGAGCTTCGTTGGCCAGAGGTGCTGGATTACTTTCCAGCAGCCTCATCTAGAGTATCAAAGGCTAGAGCGGCCAGCATCGTCGCTCCATCAGCTAGGACAGAGTCATCGAAGACAGCCTTGTTGCTGTGGTTGGCTTGGCGCTTTTCCATAGGGATGCTTGGGTCTGCCGCTGATAGGAAGACGAAAGCACCAGGTATCTCTTCCAAGATGCTGGCCATGTCTTCGCCACCAGGAATCGGCTGCTCCATGTTCTCGTACCTGCCCTCACCGAATACGGTCTCAACCATGCGCTCAACGCGGTCGATAGCAGCGTGGTTATTTACCAATACCTTGGTTGCAGGGCTGAATTCAATTTCTGCCTCTAAGCCAAAAGCTGCAGCAACATTCTTGATGAAAGCAGGAAGCTTGGTTCTTGTGTCTTCATAGCCTTGCTTTGAGAATGAGCGAACGGTTGCTCCAAAGCTTGCAACTTCAGGAACGATGTTTGTGGTGTGGTCGTTACCAGCTTTAATCCATCCCACGTTAAGCACGATTGGGTCTAGGGCATCGAAGTGTTTGATGATGTATGACTGGATAGAGCTCAGAATTTCGATTAGTCCAGTAATTGGATCTACTGCGTTCCAAGGCATTGAGCCGTGGCCACCTTTACCTCTAAGAGTGACAATTACATCTCCAGCTGAAGCCATCATGGTTCCCTTACGAGAGGAAAACACTCCAGGATCATCCATTGAGAAAACGTGGATACCGTAAGCAGCGATTGGCTTTTCACCTGAGACCAGATGCATGTCTTGAGAAAGCATGACACCTGCACCGTCGTGACCTTCTTCACCAGGTTGGAAGAACATCACAACATTTCCCTTGAGTTGATCTTTGTTCTCTGCAATTAGCTGAGCAGCACCGACTCCGATGGCCATGTGTAGGTCGTGGCCACAGGCATGCATGTATCCATTAGTAGATGAGAAAGGCAAACCGGTGTCTTCATTAACTGCAAGGGCATCCATGTCTGCACGAAGAAGAACTGTTGGTCCTGGTTGACTTCCCTTGATTAGAACTGCAGCAGCAGTCATGTCTTTACCAAGAGTCACTTCGCCTAAGTGCCCAACTTCTTTTAGGACTCTAGCCAACGTGTTTGGTAGGTCAAGACCAAATTCAGGAATCTGATGCAGATCTCTTCTTACCGTCACAAGGTTTGCTTGCTTGGCTTGTGCTTGAGTCTTAAGTAGGTTGTAATCCATTTGGCTTCTCATCTCATTAGGGAGTCATCTCTATTTTGGCACCATTTTTAGGGCCTAGCATTTACTTATGTTCTTCGAGCAAATGCACCCCACCTGGCAGCTCTGGCTTAGCCAGTTCAAGCCAATGCTTGATGAGATAGAGGCATCAGTTCGGGCTCAGGAACAGGTAACACCGGGACTGAACAAGGTAATGCGAGCCTTTGAAACTGACCCAGCCAAGCTGAAGTTGGTCATCCTAGGTCAAGACCCTTATCCCTCAGAAGGCGATGCTATTGGGTTGGCCTTCGCCATGGATGCTAATCGAAAGATGCCTCGCAGTTTGGTAAACATCGTCAAGGAACTTGAAAGCGACCTTGGGCTTGAACTAGGAAATGAAGTAAACCTGTCGAAATGGGTGGATCAAGGCGTATTACTTCTAAACATGACCTTGACTACTCGGATTGGTAAAGCTGGAGCGCACTCACGTTTGGGCTGGGATATCTTCACCAAGAATGCACTACTAGAACTTAGTAAAAGAAATAAGTTGGTCTTTCTTCTCTGGGGTTCGCCAGCTGTAGCTTTGGGTAGGGAAGTAGCAGGAGGATCTTCGAACTGCAAACTAATTGAATCTGTACATCCGAGTCCGCTATCTGCCTATCGAGGTTTCTTTGGTTCAAAACCTTTTAGTAGAGCAAATCAAGAGTTATTGGGTCTGGGCTTAGAGCCGATAGATTGGTCTTGTTAAGGAGTGAAGTCTTGCCATTAGATTCAGAATCACGCTGGCGTTTAGTAAAACTACTAAAGGCTAAAGGTGCACCAGAAGAACTCAAAGTCGATGAGATCACTTTGCGTAAGGCAGCTAACTCTGACCTAAAACAAATCACAGAAATCTATAACTACTATGTAGTGAACTCTGTGGTTACCTTTGACATCGAACAAACCACTGAAAGTAATTGGCAAGAGAAGCTCGATTACCTTGAAGGCTTGGAGCTACCTTTCATTGTGGCTGAAAGTAGTTCAGGAAACATTCTTGGCTTTGCCTATGTGGCACCTTGGCGTCAGAAAGCTGCTTATCGAAGAACTGTCGAAGACACTATCTATCTGAGACCTGCTGCCATCGGAAAGCGTATTGGTACGAAGCTGCTAAAAGAACTAATCGATTTATCTAAAGCAGCCGGAGTTAGAGAAATAGTTGCTGTGATCAGCGATAAAGGTGCAGCGCCATCAATAGCGTTGCACGAAGCCTTTGGCTTCAAGAAGCAAGGGCACCTAGGTAAAGTGGGCTTCAAGTTCAACCGTTGGTTGGGAACAGTCCTTTTACAGAAAAGCCTGTGATTAGATTCAGCATTCTTTCAGCGGTTGGGGTTAGGTTGAGTTCATGAGATTGCGCATATTCCTGGCTAGCGCCTTGCTATTCATAGCCTCGATTTCAGTTCCTGCGCTCACTCCAGCTAAAGCAGATGTCTTCAGTGATCCTTCATATCTTGGCCAACCAGTAGTCGGGTTAGTAATCAAATACCAGCCAGGAGTAATTGCAATCGATGCCTTTGGTAATCAAGTGGCCATTGACGGTACCAGCATCAAACTAGTTGATGGACTAGATGCTGGTCTCGGCATGTATTCGGCTAGTTTTGAAAAACCTCTTGATGAGACAACGGCGCTCAGAGTTGCTAGCGAGGTAGCTACCGAGCCAGCAGTTGAAGCTGTTTACCTAGATCATTTCCTCGATGCACAGTTCTATAAAGAGGCAACTCCAAAACTTGGAGTATTGAAAGCAAGCACCGCTCCGATTGGAGTAAAAGCTAGAGATGCTTGGCTTGCCTCAAGTCCGAGTGAACCTAGAGTTGTTCTTAGCTGGAACCCACCAAGCAAACTAAATGGTGGATTGTTGTGGGGTTACCGAGTAAGTAAATTTGACCCAGTTGCTAAAGGGTTTGTTGATTTAGTCAGCAACACTAAAAGCAAATTAACTTCCATAACTGTTTCAACAGATTTGGTCGCAGGAGCAACCGCTCGCTTCAAGGTCTATGCCATTACTAAAACTGCGAACAACAAATACATGGCAGTAAGTCCTGAATCAGCGATAGTTACGATTGTTCCTACTGCTGCTCCACAAAAACCTGTCTTACAGTCAGCTGGCAACATCACTTCAACTAACCCGATAGTTGCATGGGCACTTCAAGGCAAGGTCGAGCGTGGTGGTTTACCGGTTAATTACTCAGTAACAGCAACTGCATCAGATCAGAGTCAATCGATTTGCAGTAGCTCTGGAACATCTTGCACACTCAGTGGTTTGCAAGCTGGAAAGCGATACCAGGTAAAGGTCACCGCGACTAATGCCAGAGGTTCAACTACATCTGATGTTGTAACTGAGTCGCAGGATCCGATGATTGATCTGCAATGGTATCTAGATTCTGAATATGGAATCAATGCTTCTAAAGCCTGGAAGATAACTAAAGGAAGCCCAGACATAGTCGTTGCGGTAGTTGATACTGGGATAACTGAGCACCCTGACTTAGATGCAAACATCGTTACAGGCTATGACTTCATTTCAAATGCAACCAATGCAAGAGATGGAAATGGTAGGGATGCCAACCCTAGTGATCCAGGCGACTATGACAACTCAGATGGAACACCTAGTTCATGGCATGGCACACACGTTGCCGGAATTATTGCGGCTGAATCAAACTCGATAGGTATTACTGGAGTTGCACCTAACGTAAAGATTTCACCGGTACGTGTTCTTGGCGTAAACGGTGGATCTGAAAGTGATATTGCAGCAGGAATCAACTGGGCGATTGGAGTAAGAATCTCAGGTGTCCCAACCAACCAATATCCAGCAAAGGTAATCAATCTCTCAATTGGTTCTTCAACTTTCTCTACCTGCTATTCGAACTCACCAACACAGCTGGCAATCGATGAATCGAAAAAGAGAGATGTAACTCTGGTTACAGCTGCTGGAAACGATAATCGCATTGCCACTAGTTCATATCCAGGTAACTGTTATGGCAATATCACAATCGGTGCAACTGGATACACCGGTGATCGTTCCTATTACAGTAACTACTCTGGTTATTCACAAGTACAGGATGTGTTCATCGGCGTAGATATTTCTGCCCCTGGTGGAGATGACCGCGCAGGTTTAGGAGCTCCTGCCGGTGGTGAGATTTGGTCAACTCTAAATAATGGCAAGACCACGCCAGGAAATCCAATATATGGAAAAGAAGAAGGCACCAGTATGGCCTCTCCTATAGCAGCAGGTGTTGTTGCTCTGATGTATTCGGTTCGCCCTAGCCTGACCGATGATCAGGTTTGGAAGATCCTAAGTAGCACAGTCAAGCCATTCGCTTCGGATTCGGACTGCACCTACCAACTCGTCGACACAGAACTGAACGATGGTTCCACCATCACGACCGGGTTATGTGGAATTGGCATTATTGATGCCGGTGCTGCTGTTGCAGCAGTTCAGAAGTTAAACAAATAAAGCCGGCTAAAAGCCGACTTTGATTTGTTGCTGGTGCGGAAGGTGGGACTTGAACCCACACGCCAAGGGCGCTAGAACCTAAATCTAGTGCGTCTGCCAATTTCGCCACTCCCGCGAGCCTTTATAGTCTAAGGGAAAATCTTCTGGTTTGAAAATGTGGATAACTTCAGCAAGAAATCCTAGATTTTGTCAGCATAAGGCATGCATTCAGAGACGCTCACAGGCCTTACCGAAAGGGCAAGAGCTCTCGCATCCAGTGGGGTAGATGATGTCGAAACTGCCATTAGTCAGGCCATTGACGAGGCCTTTGAATCTTCCATAACTGTCTCTAGCCAAGAGGAGTTAGCTCTAAAGGGTTCCATAAAGAATCAACTGGTAGGACTTGGTTCTCTGCAGCATCTAATCCAAAATCCTGAGATCGAAGAGATTTGGATCAATTCACCCGACCAAGTCTTCATCGCCCGCGGGTCAAATACCGAACAGGTTCCTCTCAATCTAACTGCAACGGAGATTAGGCAAACAGTTGAACGCATGCTCAGAGACTCGGGCCGGAGATTAGATAGATCCGAGCCTTTTGTTGATGCCACCTTGCAAGATGGTTCAAGACTGCACGTTTCCATTCCAGATGTTACAAGAGAGAACTGGGCGGTGAACATAAGAAAGTTTCCAGCTAAGGTGTTCACTTTGGCTGACATGGTGAACCTTGGCTCAATCAATCAAGACCTGAAGATTTTTCTAGAAAGAGAGTTCACAGGCGGAACTAACATTCTTGTTTCAGGTGCTACTCAAGCTGGAAAAACAACAATGCTCTGCGCATTGCTAGATGTTGGCTCAAAGACAGATCGACTTATTAGCGTCGAAGAGACTTTTGAGATTAGAACTAACTACGTCGACTGGGTCGCTATGCAAGCAAGGCAACCCAATCTCGAAGGTATCGGCGAGATAACTTTGCGAAGGTTAGTTCGCGAAGCTTTGCGAATGCGACCAACCAGATTAGTCATCGGGGAAGTTAGACAAGCAGAAGCTCTCGATTTGCTCATTGCGTTGAACTCTGGCATTGCAGGTTTGTGCACCATCCACGCAAACTCTGCAACAGAAGCGCTATCCAAGATGGAACTACTTCCGCTATTGGCAGGTGAGAACATCCCCGCTGCTTTCGTAAGTCAAACAGTAAACCGGACTATAGGTCTCGTAGTTCACTGTGGCAGAGACTCTTCAGGGAACAGAAGAGTTACTGAAGTTCTAAAGTCTCATTTAGTAAACCAAGAAATAGTTTGGTCCAAGGTAATCGGATGAAGATAAAGATCGATAATGCCTTAGCCAGAGCAGGTTTACACAATCAAACTGCAGGTCAATTCTTACTATTAATTGCTATGGGTTCCTCCTTACTGCTTGGAGCAATATTCCTGATTACAAAATCCCTACCGATAACCCTCAGCGCTGTCACTTGTGTGCTGGCGCAAGCACTGGATAGTTTCAAAACAAAGATGAGAGCTGAGCAACTAAAGCAGAACCAGGATTGGCCTAAATACCTGGATTCAATACACTCTGCAGCTTGGTCGGGGAAATCATTGACCCAAGCTCTTCTTGATAGCAGAGCTTTCGCCCCGAAGAGCATGGTGTGGGCCATTACCGAATTCGAAAAAGACCAAGCAGCGGGTCTTAGTTTTGAAGATTCATTAGCAAATCTAAAAACTCGGTTGGCTAATCCCATTGCAGATCGCTTCATCGAGATAACTCGATTAGCAGCTTTATCTGGCGGTAGTGGCTACCTATCTGCAATTAGATCTCAAGCACTTCAGTTGAGATTAGAAAATGCCAACTGGAATGAAATAGCAGTGAAGCAAAACTGGGTGCTCTCTTCAGCAAAGTTGGCTGTCCTTGCACCATGGCTGGTGTTAGTGCTTCTAAGCATGAAACCTGAAACCAGCGGTGCTTTCCAAACTGAAACGGGGCTAATCGTATTGGCACTAGGTCTCGTTGCATCCCTTATGGCTTTTAGATTGATTCGATTCTTAGGTGCGATTCCTGAGCGTAAGAGAATCCTGAGTCTTTGAATGCAGTGGATATCCTTTGGGGCTATCTTGCTCTCAGCCGTAATCTTTTATAAGTCTCTGGGGGAGACTGGAAAATTACGACTCGATGTGAAGCTCAAACCTAGAGTGAGGCTTACCAAGAAGGTAAGGAATGCAAAAAAGTTTCGAGCGCTAGAGACTCTTATGGAAGTTCCTGACTTTGCTGCACTGCTGTGGTTTGCAGTCTGTGCTGGAGAGTCTTTAGAGAACTCATTGCGTATTGCAGTAAGCAGGTCCACAGGATTTGTTTCTAGTCAGTTTTCCCAGGTCATCAAAAATGTTGATTTAGGAGCACTCTTGCAAATCGAATTACAAAACCTTGGAGTTGAATCAAGATCAGATCAGGTTAGAGAGCTAGCAACAAAATTGGCTGTCGCTTTAGACCATGGCACGGCTTTAGCAGACTTGCTAGCTGACTTTGTTCAATCTGCTAGCTCTGAACTGCGCACCTCACTTTTAGATAAGGCAGCCAAAAATGAAACCAAGATGATGATTCCACTGGTATTCGTGATTCTGCCGGTGACCGTAATGTTCTCGGTATATCCAAGCCTTGCGCTTATCCAAAATAGTTTCTTATAAAGAAGGAGAAAGAAAATGAAAAGAAAGTTGCTCTCAGAACAAGGAGACGTTCCTGGCTGGGTCTTAGTGACACTGATGACCTCAGGGTTGGTCGTGTTGCTTTGGGCTATTGCAGGCCCTGCTCTAAAGACCATATTCAACAATGCGGTTGCCAAGGTTGTTGTCATCTAGGTTAGCTAGCGATCAAGGTTCAGCTGTTACCGAGTTTGTCTTAGGTGTCATACCAATTTCTATCCTGATTCTGCCGTTGATTGACCTATTCAGTCTCTTCCAAGTAGTGATAGTCAAAGAGCAGCAGGCCTTTGAGATTGCTAGATACGCCAGCCTCGCTGATGTAACGGACCAGGAAGCCGAGAGCTTTCGGATCTTTAGAGAGCCGACAAGCACACTCCAAAGAACAACTGGGCCAACTGATTGCCGGATTCAAGTCACGATTCCTTTGAGTAGATCAATCGTTCTCTGGCCCTATCCGGTTAATTTGAATGCAGTTGGCTCGGTGCACTGTGAAGTTTCTTAGAGATGAACAAGGTAACGCGTTACTTGAGGGAGTTGGTTTTGCGGCCGTTGCCTTTGGTCTGCTTCTAACCCTAGGTATGAATGCACTTAACTTGGAACGTGAGGCACTAGCTTTGCAATCGATAGCACGTAATTCATTGCGTTACTACTCCATGCATCCAGATAAAGATATCGAAGGGGTTGTCGCATCGTTTCAAAGAGAGAGCATCCTTGCCTCACAAACTATCCAGATCATTTTTAGTTGTTCAAATCAGGACTGCATAACCAAAGGCAATCTGCTTTGGCTTGAGTTGAGAACTGACGAACTTGAAGCTAAAGCTTTTGGAGTAATCGTTGAGTAGGTGGAGTTCAGATGAAGGGACAGCTTTGATTTGGTTCATCGCACTAACTGTCTTAACAGCAATGCTTGCGCTTACATTAGTGTCCTCGATTGACCAGTTCCTCTTCGCCAAAGTATTGAAGGACTTCACCGAACAATTTGCTATTGCCTGTAAGACGCTATTACTAGTTCAACCAAATCAGAGCCTGCAGACTGCAAGTTTGAGTCTTTGGAGTCAGCTAGACACTCCAGGTTTCTGGATTGAATCCATCAGTGTTGAGCAGGGGGCAACTGTCAGAGTAGTCATTTGCGGCAATTGGAGTTCACCAGTTGACCTAGTCAGCGCAACCAGAGAGATATGCGAGGTTGCGCTAGCTAGATAACTTACTTGATGACTATGTGTTGTGACTTAGATAGCGACAAACCACCAGAGCTGTTCTTGTAAATAGCAACAATATCTAGTTCGTCACCTTGAACAATTGGAGTTTGTCTTCCTAGGTTGTAATCCCAAGTCATTCCGTAATCCGCTGAGTCATCAGTTCCGATAGTTTCCCAGTCACCGTTACCAACCTTGGCTGCCCAAGTTACAGAACCTGGATCGATGCCTCGAACAGCGGAAGTCAAGGTAATCGACTGTCCAGTAGTGAACAGGGAAGTGGTGAGGTAAACCTTAGGGGAAGAATTCACTGCTGGTAAGTTTTTGACAGCCCGCAGAACAACAGTTCCTGAAGGTGGAACTGTAATAGTAACTTTGCCGTCAGAAGCAGAAGTAGCCTTGCCAGTTCCTAGCAGGAAGGTGAATGAACTTGAAGGGGTTGAAGTTTGAACTGAAACTGTCTTAGCCTTGGTTCCGCTGTTGAAGGCAACTACATATTCGCGACGGTTAGTAGCGTCAATTCGGCTATTAACCATTACATTGCCTGACTGCAGGCGAAGTAATTGTGCTCCGCTAGCCAAAGCTGGGTGATCTTTTCTCAACTTGTTTAGCTGAGTAAGTCTCGTTGATAGTGGTGTGACCACGTTGTATGAGTTACGAACACCGATTGGGTCTCCCCAGATGCGAGGCTCTTCTTTCCAGGCTCTAACCATGGTTGAGAACATGTCTTGTCTAGCGGCCTTATCGCCACCTCCGATTAGACCAAGTTCATCACCATAGAAGATTGATGGGATACCTCTGGTTAGGAACATAACGTCGTGAGCTAGAAGAGCTGCTTTACGAACCTCAGTTTTGTTTAGACCACCATTAAGCATGTATCCGGCACGACCCATGTCGTGGTTACCTAGGAAGTTGATCAAGTCGTAGGCACTCTTAGTCTTGGTTGTATACATGTTGTCGGACTTGAAAACGTTAGCCAAGCTTGCCGCGTCCCCACCTTTGGCAAAACCGATAGCCGCTGGTTGGAAGGCGAAGTCAAGAACTGAAGGTAAGCCCTGCTTGTGAATGTATCCACTTAATGCGCTGATAGAGCCGTCGTAATATTCACCAAAAGCGAATAGCTTCTGGTTTCGTGCAGTCATGGTTGTTTGAGTATTTTCAACCATCTGAGCCCACCATCTGGTGAAGAACTGGTCATCAACGTGCTTAGCTGTGTCAATTCGGAAACCATCCACACCGTAATCGTTGACCCACATTGAGTAAATATCTGCGAAGCCATCAACTACAGCTTGGTTTTCTGTTTTAACATCATCAAGTCCACCGAAGTCACCGTTTTGGTATTCACCTTTAGCGCTCCAGTTAAGAATCGGACCCATGTTGTGGTAGTTGTTGATGTCGTTTAGGAATGCAGGGGCACGAACTGTAAGTTGATCGGCAGGAATGTATGCAGTCTGGTTTGTTGTTCCATCGTATTTTTTAGGAACGTTGTACTGGTTGATATCACCTGTGTGGTTAACCACGATGTCAAGAATTACCTTCATGCCAAGTTTGTGAGCACAGTCGCTAACAGCCTTGAAGTCTTCGTTGGTTCCCCAGTGTGGGTCAATCTTGGTGAAATCTGTAACGAAGTAACCGTGATATGCACTTGAGCCATTCTGCACAAAGTTCTGAACAAATGGAGGCGAGATCCAGACTGCAGTAAATCCCATGCGCTTGATGCGGGGGATGCCATCGCCTGAACCGTCATTATTCTCACAACCATCAGCTAGACCCTTTAGGTCACCACCGTGCGAGTATGCCCAGTCTGTAGGTAGGTAGCCAGTCTGGTTAGCTTCACCAACAAGACCACCGGTGTCATTGTTAGTGTCACCGTTCTTGTATCGGTCAAACATGACAAAGTAAATGCTGTCGTTAGCAAAAGAGGACCGCTCAGTCTGCCCAATTAAAGCTGCGGCTTGTTCAAGCGTTGGCAATACAGATGGTGCAACAGCTCCAGGAACTGGGTTAGTAACCAAAATCTTGCCTTCAGCATCAACTCTTCCCGATTCGATCCAAACTTCACCACCAGTTAGCAAAACATCGATTGTTTGGTCTTTATCTATTGGGTCAGCTGTATTTCCTTTGTGAATAACAAATGGCAGCAACGTGGTCTCTTGAGTAATTGGAACTGTAAAAGTCACACCCCAAGCATCTGGCTTAGCAGAATCAGGTAGTTGAGATTTAGCCCAGGTGGAAGGTTTAACAGCTCCACCAAAGTGTGCATCAAACTGTGCCTGCAAAGTCCAGCCGGTGTAATTCTTATCAGCACGTCGGTAATGGATTATGACTTTGTCTTGGCTGTGAGCAGTTCCGTAACGTACTTTTTCGTAATCATCGCTGAGGAAGAGCACAGAATTCTTAGATACGTCAGTTGTAATGCTCAAGCTTGTGTCGATTGTCCTAGTGCCTACCTTGAGTTGGGTCTTAACTGTTACCTCGGTTAGATCGGCAGGAACAGTAACAACTGCATTCATCGACTTATCGAAGTCGGCTGAGTAAACCTGAGAGCCTGCCGTTACTTGGACTCTTCTATTTTTACGAGCATCGCCTACGGCTTTTAGGTTGAATTTAATATTCTTGGTCGCAGCCAGTCGTGTTAGGTATGGAGTTCCAGTTGAGTCAAGCCAAATCTCTGGATGCAGAACTGGATCTATCGCAGTTTGTGAATTGGTAACGCCGGTTGCTTTTACAACTATTCCTCCAGCGTTAGCCGGAACAGTAAGAACACCAAACCAACCATGTCTGTCAGTTGCTGCTGCTCTTGAAGTCGCAACTACAGTGCTAGGAGCACTTGCCAGAGCAATGGTTACTTTTGCAGATTTAGGTAAAGCACCTGGCACATGCACGACAAGGTCGTAGCTAGGAGTGTCCGCTTGAGCGTTACCCACCTGGGTCAATCCAGTGAAGGGAATTACCAGAGCTAAAAATAGAGCACTGATACTGATAAGGCGTCTTTTAGTGTTTTTCTGCATAGTTCTGTCAGTCTATTTTGACCAATAGGTAAGCGTTTGCAGAATTCAGGATAATTACAGGAATTAGCCCTTATTTGTTGGTTGAACTGCGTACTTCGGGATGTATCGATACATCAAACCAGCCCCTATAAAACCAAGGAAACCAAAGCCAGCCATGGCGCTGGTTAGACCAACTACAACCACCAACCCGGAGAGAATGCCAGGGGCAGCAGCATCACCGAAATCAACTAGTAAACGGTAGGAAGCTAGGAATTCACTTCTAGCGTCCTTAGGTGCAAGATCTGCACCTAAGACCATGATTACGCCACTACCTAAACCATTAGCCAGTGACATGAATAGAGCAAGCAATAAGAAGGTATTGGCATCGACGGCAAAGCCAACAACCAGGTGAGCAATACCTAAACCAATCAGAGTCGGAACAGCTGCAAAGTTACGGCCGAAACGATCCATCACCTGGCCGCTTAGATAAAACATTGCAAAATCCAAGGCACCGGCAAAGCCAATATATAAAGATGCTTGCTCAGTTGGAATAGATAAAGCAACTGCTAGTAGTGGAAGGCCCACCATTCTGGTGCCACGAAGTGCACTCAAGATAGAAGAGGCAACTCCAAGAG
>WLIC01000019.1 GCA_009702405.1 Actinomycetota bacterium | reverse complement strand
TTCGAGCTGGAGCACCAGTCTTAATCTGTCCCGCGTTAGTAGCAACAGCAAGGTCAGCAATAAAGGTATCTTCTGTCTCACCTGAACGGTGCGAGATGATTGCCTTCATGCCTGAACGCTGAGCTAGAGCCACTGCATCTAGAGTCTCAGTCAATGTACCAATCTGGTTTACCTTTACAAGAATCGCGTTACCAGCTTTTAGGTCAATACCTTTTTGTAGACGAGATGGGTTAGTCACATAAAGGTCATCTCCAACGAGCTGAACCTTGTCTCCTAGAACTGCAGTGATCTGAGTCCAACCAGCCCAGTCGTCTTCAGCTAGTGGGTCTTCAATAGAAACTAGCGGGAAGTCGTTTACTAGAACTTCGTAGTAATTGATCATTTCTTCACGAGTAAGTTCTTTACCTTCAAAACTGTATCTTTCAGTCTTCTCGTCATAGAACTCTGTGGCAGCAACATCTAGAGCAAGACCGAAGTGCTTACCGAGAACATAACCTGATTGACCAATAGCCTCAGAGATTAGTTCTAGAGCTGCACGGTTAGTTGGGAGATCAGGAGCAAAACCACCTTCATCACCAAGACCAGTAGCTAGGTTCTTTGAGTGCAGCAAAGACTTCAAAGAGTGGTAAACCTCAGTGCCTGCACGAAGTGCTTCTGAGAAGGAATCAAAACCAATTGGAACAATCATGAACTCTTGGATATCCACTCCATTATCAGCGTGAGCACCACCGTTGATGATGTTCATCAAAGGAACAGGAAGTGTGTAAGCGTTAGGTCCACCAAGGTAACGGTAGAGAGGCTGACCAGTTGATTCAGCAGCAGCTCTAGCGTTAGCAAGAGAAACACCCAGAATTGCGTTAGCACCTAGGTGAGACTTGGTTGCTGTGCCATCAAGACGAATAAGAGCAGCATCAACAAGTCTCTGGTCTAGTGCATCAAAATCAATAAGACCAGTCTCATCGTGACCGATCTGGTCGATAACAGCCTTAACAGCATTTAGAACACCTTTACCCATGAAGCGCTTCTTGTCACCATCACGAGATTCGTGAGCTTCGAAAGCACCGGTTGAAGCACCTGAAGGAACAGCTGCTCTACCGAAAGCACCATCTGATAGCAGAACTTCAACCTCAATGGTTGGGTTTCCTCTTGAGTCAAGAATTTCTCTTGCGCCGACAGCATCGATGATGGACATGGTTCTCCTAAATATGGTTATTGATTGTGGCTTACAAGCCCTAAAAACACGCCTTTGTAGTTCTAGTTTAGTTGCCTAGAGCCTTGAATGAGAGTTCAGTGGTCCCACCTGAGACCAAAGCAAACTCAGTAAAACCAGCCTCCAGCATGCTATCAAGCAGGATGTTGAGCTTCTTAGGCTTGAGTTCCAGACGAACAGACTTACCCTTAGCAATCAGTTCCTTCTGGAACCTAACAGCGGTAGTGATGGTCTCAAGGCTTGAATCCTCAAGAACTAGTAACACTCCATTATTAGCAACAGGAGCACTTACTAGTTCAACTACTCTTTCAAAGCCAATAGAAATACCAACAGCAGGAACATCAGTTCCTAACCATTTACCAACCATGCCGTCGTAACGACCACCGCCACCGATAGCAGAACCAGTTCCTGGCATCTCAATCTCAAAGATGGTCCCGGTGTAATAACCCATACCTCTTACAAGTGTTGGATCAAAACGTAAACGTGAAGCGTCAACAGCAGAGAACAACGGAGCAAGAACAGAAGGAATAGAAAGATCAGCAGCTTCTAGCCAAGTCTGAGCCTTACCTGCAACAGCCTCACCTAGACGTTCATTAAGTTCTGCAACAACACCTGAAATCTCAATCTTGTCTAACTTGTCCAAAGTAATAAGAGCAGAAGAACGATCTGCTTCCTTCACTCCAAATGAATCAAGCAAAGACATCAACAGTGCTCGATGATTCACACGAATCACAGCACCACTTAGACCTAGAGCATCTAGAGCGGCAAGAGAAGCATTTAGTAGTTCTATCTCAGCTAGAACAGAATCATCACCGATGATGTCAATATCACACTGAACAAACTGACGGTATCTACCCTTCTGTGGTCGCTCAGCTCTCCAAACAGGACCTATCTGAATTGCTTTGAACACTGTTGGTAAAGACGCTCTGTTAGTGGCATAGAACCTAGTCAAAGGAACAGTCAGATCAAAACGTAAACCTAGATCAGCTAAACCGTCAACATCAGAAGGAGTAGTTAGAGCTGTTTCAAGCTCTGCTCCTCTTTTCATTACCCGGTAAGCAAGCTTCTCGTTGTCCCCACCCTGACCTGAAGTCAAACGATCTAGGTTCTCTAAAGCAGGAGTCTCAACCTCCTGGAACCCAAAAGAGCTATAAACACGCTTAATAACCCCTAAAACACTCTCCCGCTTAGCCTTCTCGGCAGGCAGAAAGTCCCTCATACCTCTAGGTGGGTTAATGTCTTTGGCCATGGGTCAAGTTTGGCACATAACAATAGGGCCCTAGATCTTGACACGAGATCAACTGCCATGATCCAATGATCCGAGATCATTTCCGACAAGAATGGGTGCTTCCAATGGATATCAAAGCTGATGGTGAAACGCTATCTGGCATTTTCGCAGGTAATAACAAAATAGTCGTGCCTGATTACCAACGAAACTATGCTTGGCAAGCTGCCCAAATTGACTCATTTCTGGATGATCTTTACTCGGCAGTCCAAAGTAACGACACACACTTTTTTGGACCTGTTGTCCTGCTGAAGCCACACAACTCGAACTCAGGCTCTTTGATTGATGGGCAGCAGAGACTGACTACAGCGGTAATGCTGATGTGTGTGATTAGGGATATCGTGTCAAGGTATCCAGACCCAAACGTTCACATTGGAGGAGTCTCAGTAAACATTGCATCACCATTAGATGGAATGCTTCTAATGCAGGACATGATTACTCCAAAATTTACACCGAACTACCAAATCAGGTCGATCTTCAAAGAGTACATTTTCTTGCCACTTGGAAGCCCAAATAGGAAGCACTTCGGCCCGGGGCAGGACTTGACCGCTAAGCAGAAAAATGCGACTAAAGAACTGCGAGCTGCCTACAACCGAATCAAGAAGAGTCTAGATATTTGGATCACAAAGTCTGGAGAAACTGACATTGATCAAAAAACAGCGCTGCACAAACTCATCCAAACTATTTCGTCAGGCATGGAGCTTCTGAGCATGCGTGTTTATAGCGAAGATGATGCTTACATTTTGTTTGAAACTCTAAATGATCGTGGCTTGCGACTTACTCCAAGCGATCTGCTAAAGAGCTACACACTAAAAGGCGTGGCTGACCTCAACACTGAGGACTTCCAGCAAGCATTAGCTCGTTGGGACCAGGCGGTAGAAAACCTAGAAGGCTATCCATTCACAAAGTTTCTCAGACATTACTTGCTCACAGCCCAAAAAGAAAAGGTTCAGAGCAAGAAAATCTTTGCGATGTTCACTCGCCTAATTGATGGATATGGCCTAAATGGAGGCCTAATCAATCTTGACAAAGTATCCGAAGCCTCAGTTTTGTATTCACAGTTACTCAACGAAAATTCAAGTACCAACTCGATTGAGCTTGACAGGTGCTTGAAGCGAATGAATCTCTTCTCAGAGACTCATCGAATTTACTTACTAAAAGTTTTCTTGCTGGGTCACAGCACGACTATGAAAATTAAGGCAGCTCGTGCCATCGAGATCCTTGCATTTAGATGGATTCTTACCGGAGGTAACGCACAGGAGATCGAAACTTTTTATCAAGACGAGGCGCAGAGTCTAGGAAACATAAAGGACGAGGAAGCCTTAAAGGCATCCATTTTGAGAATCTTGGCGAAAGCCCCAAGTGATGCTTCGGTAAAATCCGAAATTCTAGTGAATCCAGCCAAGAAAGATCTTCAGTTCTACGTATTGAAGAAAATAAACTTCGGTATTGCGCAGACCGACTTCATTTGGGCTCAGAATCAACTGCACATCGAACATCTAGCTCCTCAAAAACCCGATGGTGATAGTTCAAACTGGTACCAGCTAGTAGCCCCCAAAGATTCAAACGATCTATCTGCTGAAGTATATGCCGACTACCTAAACAAGTGGGGAAACCTATCTATCCTTGAATTTGAAATCAACACTTCAATTCAGAACGCTGAATGGGGAGTAAAGCTTTCAGGCTTAGAGGATAAGCCGGGGCTTGGTGAATCACACGTTGACATAACCGAAGATGTCACTATGGCATTGCAATGGGACAAAAATGAAATCAACGCCAGAACTGAGTGGGTTAGCGAAGCTATCACAGCATTAACAAACCCAGCTGTCATTGAAAATGGAGAGCCGCACATCGTGGGCTACAAACCACTTAGATCTAGATAAAAACGTGGCACTTTAAGGCAGGTTTGAATCCAAAGACACTTGCTTTGGATATCTACTATCGTTCTTCAACCCCAATAACCCCAGCATCACTAGCTGCTAGGACTTCTGCTTTCCTTATGTCGTCTGAGAGGTCTCTGACTGCTGTTCTTAGGGCTCGTTCTGGGTCTAGGTCTTTGGCTTTAGCTGCTTGGACTATGGCTAGTAGGAGTGCTCCTAGCTCTACTTCACTATTCAACTGAATTAGCGATGGTGCCTCTTTGTCTAGGAGGTTGATCTTGTGGGCTTTACCTATTACTTTGCTGGCTAGGGCTAGAGCAGGTAGTGCTTGAGGGATGCCATCTAATACAGAGGCTCGTTCTGGCTTCTCTTTCTGTTTGTGGTTATCCCAGTTGAGCATTACATCGTCACCAGTTTTAGCTTTGTATTTCTCAAGTTCTTCTGGAGTTCCAAAGACATGAGGATGTCTACCCTCCATCTTCTCTCGAGTGAAGCGGGCAACATCTTCGATGTTGAAAGGTTCTCCTAGGGAACCTGACTGAGCTAGATCTGAATGGAAGACAACCTGGTAGAGAACATCTCCTAGTTCTTCTAGAACGTCTTCTCTAGTTCCTGACTCAATGGCATCAATGAGTTCATATGTTTCTTCTAACAAGTACTGCACCAGTGACTCATGGGTTTGTTCAGCATCCCAAGGACACCCGCCTGGAGATCTAAGAGTGTTTGCAGTTTGGATTAGGTTATCTAGTTCAGTCATGGTGTTAGTTTGCCAGAGGAGAGAATGAATGAGGCCCTAAGCCCTCTATTGACATTCAAACTTCGAGAATAGATGATTACATATATGAAATCAAAAGAATACGTAGATTTTGAAGTAGCGACTGGGGAACGAGTCAAGGCGTTGACGCCAGAGGCAAAGGCTCTATGGGATCAGCTGAGGCTTGAGGTTGAAGCAAAGAATTTTCGAAAACTTATCGGGCAATCCATCAGCCAACGAAGAGAGGCGCTAGGACTCAACCAAAGAGAGCTTGCAATCTTGGCAACAGTAAGCCAACGAGACATAAGCCACATCGAACAAGGCAAAGCCAACCCAACTCTAACTACTCAGGTGAAACTACTTTCAGCACTTGGTTTGAAACTTGAGATTGCTCTGAAGTAATTTACAGAGGTGCGAACTGGGACCCCGGTTGGTTTCTAACAACTGTAAAGATCACAACTACAACAAGAACTATCGCTAGGAATAGATAAAGCCACATTCTCTTTTGCGAATACTTTTCAATTAGAAGTCCAAAAGCAATAACAACCGGTGAAGCCATGAGTAAAGCATTGTCATGAAACGCTAGCTGTAGATCACCGTTTAGAACAGCCTTCACAGCTCTTGTGCTGCCACAGCCAGGACAATAAAAGCCTGTTACTGCGTGGATTGGGCAAGGTATGCGTAGACCAAAAGACACTAAACCTAAATAGGAAAGCGCCAGTATGGCTAGAACACCATACTGTTTGAAGAACTTTGTCTTTATAACGTTCAACTAACGCTCCCTTTCAACTCAAAGATTACCGCCTCTAGTTAGTTATTCTCGAAAAGGAACATAAGTTCCTTATCCTCGAAAGGTTATTCAATGTCAAACACCCCAATGCCTCCGCAGCGCGACTGGCTAACAACTGTTCTTCTAAGTTTCTTTCTAGGAAGTCTCGGAGTTGACCGTTTCTACCTAGGTCAGACTGGTCTTGGAATTGCCAAGCTTCTAACCCTTGGTGGTTGTGGAATCTGGTCTCTAATCGACTTCATCATGATCATCATGAACAATGTCACTGACGCTCAGGGTCGTCCACTTCTAAAGAAGTAAAGGACTTACAAGTAAAGCCTCGAGGAGTAATCCTCGGGGCTTTACTTTTTACTGGGAAGTTTGAAAGAGCTTCAAGCACTATACAGAACCAATAAATTAAGACTGGGGATAACTTGAACACCCCTTGCTCAATTCTTCTACGCTATTCGAATGCCGCCCGAGAAGCCTCTGCTATACACCAAAGAGTTTCTAAGGCAGGAGAAAGAACTTCCACCGGAGGTTCAGAGCGTAGTTCGCAGCTTGCTCCTTGAAGTGTTAGCAGTAGAGGGTATGTCTCTTGCAAGCGGCACTTTGCTGAAGGCACTTGGAAGTGGATTGTGGGAGTTCCGAATCGGAAGGAACTTAAAGAGTGTTTTGAAAGCAGCGGGGATAACTCTTCCTCATAATGCTAGGAACAGAAAGGTTCTGGTCCGAGTCTTCTGTTCCTTTGAAGACGGAGGGATCCTCCTCCTTGGCTGTTATGACAAGCTTCGAAATGGAAGCGACCGAGCTCAAAACATCGCAATCCAAAATGCAAGATCTATGTTGTTGACTTTTAGAGGAGGAAAGTAGATGATTTCATATATGAAAACACAGAATTCGCTAGAAATACTGACCCAGGAAGAGCACGACAAGCTCCTGATGGCTGATTGGAAGCCTGAGGATCACGAGTTCAATAGAAACCTGACGCTGGCTTTTGAAGAACGTAATCTTCGTAATTCACTAGCTATGGCGGTGGTCTCCAGAAGAAGTGCCCTAAAGATGTCACAGCGCTCACTTGCAAAGTTGGTAGGAATTAGCACTCGGGACATTTGCCACATTGAACAGGCAAAGTCGAATCCAACCCTCTCAACTCAAGTCAAGATCTTGTCAAGCCTTGGCTTGACTATTCAGATTCAAGAGAGATAAACACTTGAGACAGGAACACCCAGGCCCAATCGATCAAGGCTCTGTCTTGGAGTATTTCACCTTGGTCATCTCTTGGTGCTGGAACTGATAGTTGTTTAGCTGAAGATAGATATCTCATGCCTGGGTATGCGTAACTGAGTTGAACCTGTCTTGCTTCGGTTAGTTCAATTGGGGTTAGTTTGAACTGGTTGCCGATCATCATGACATCTTTGAGGTTTAGCCTGTTGCACTGCTGCCTCAACTCTGTGACATCAATCAGGTTCTTGACTGACTGAGGGGCTTTTCCGTATCGGTCTTCTAGTTCTTGGAAGATGGCATCTAGTTGGGCTCTAGTCCCTAACTCTCCGCTAGCTGCAGATAGCTTGTGATATGCCTCAAGTCTTAGTCGTTCTGAATCAACGTAAGCAATTGGGATATGTGCATCGATTGGGATCTCCAGTTTTAGTTCAGCAGGAGATTCATGCTTGATGCCCTTGAACTCATCAACTGCTTCACCAATCATTCGAAGGTAAAGATCAAAACCAACACCAGCGATGTGACCTGATTGTTCTCCACCTAAGAGGTTTCCTGCTCCACGTATTTCAAGGTCCTTTAGCGCTACCTGCATACCTGAACCTAGTTCGTTGTTAGCAGCAATGGTTGAGAGCCTGTCTAAAGCAAAAGGAGATAACGGTTTATCTGGTGAGTATAGGAAGTATGCATAGGCACGTTCTCTAGACCTGCCAACTCTTCCTCTGATTTGATG
>WLIC01000018.1 GCA_009702405.1 Actinomycetota bacterium | reverse complement strand
TAGCCATTTTGATTTCTTTGAGCGGCAAGAGAAAGAACAGCAACAACTAATGTTGGGCTTTTTAGCTTTGAGCTGGATACTGCTTTGAGCACTTTTTCAAAAGGGACCCAGATAGGCACCATACCTTTTTCCTCACCAGTTCTTTCAAACTCAACTTCAGTTTTAGATAAACCTCTAGCAAGGAAGATCTCGATTAGTTCGCTGCTTGATCCTGGTGTTGTATAAAAGGAATGAAGGTGAGACCAATCAGTTGCCTGATAATCAGTTTCTTCTGCCAACTCTCGTTTAGCAGCAACTAAATCATCTTCACCATCATGGTCTCTAAGACCAGCTGGCATTTCATAGAGATATTCATTTACTGGTGCTCGATACTGCTTGATAAGGAGGACTTCATCTTTTTCATTCAGAGCGAGGACCGCTACCGCTCCCCTGTGTGCTATAAATTCTCTGACCAGAACTTCATCTTGGAAATTGAAGGTCTTACGAACAACATTCCAGATTTTCCCAATGAATGCTTGCTCTAAAGAGATTTCAGCATCTTTACCTAGACCGAGTTGATCTGAGAGTTGAATATCTTCGTTCTCAGTCATTGCCTTAATCTACTCTGCTTGAGCGCTGAACAGACGTCCAGCTAGAGCAGCCTTAATTAGTCCATGGAATAACGGGTGCGCTTTGGTAGGTCTTGATAAGAACTCTGGGTGAGCTTGAGTTGAAACGTAGTAAGGATGAACTTCCTTAGGCAATTCAACAAACTCAACAAGATCACCGTTAGGTGAAGTTCCTGAGAAGTGTAAACCTGCTTCTGAGATTTGATCTCTAAATGAGTTGTTTACTTCATAGCGATGTCTGTGACGCTCATGAACAGTTGTTTTGCCATAAACTTCAGCAACAACGCTGCCCTCAGCAAGCTTCGCTTCAAACAAACCTAAACGCATGGTGTGTCCCATGTCTCCTGAAGCCAAGATATCTACTTGCTCTTGCATGGTTGCAATAACCGGATACTTGGTATCAGCTTCAAACTCAGTTGAAGATGCTCCTTCAAGCCCAACAACGTTTCTTGCATATTCAATAACCATGCACTGTAAGCCAAGGCATAAACCTAGTGTCGGAATACCGTTTTCTCTAGCGAACTTGAGAGCTCCAAGTTTGCCTTCGATACCTCGAACACCGAAACCACCAGGCACACAAATAGCGTCAACATCACTCAGGTGGGCACGAGCACCATCTTCGGTTTCACATAGATCGCTGGCAACCCACTTGATGTTTACCTTTACCTGTTCAGCAAAGCCACCGGCACGAAGTGCTTCGGTAACTGAAAGATAAGCGTCAGGTAGGTCAATGTATTTACCCACCAAAGCAACATTTACTTCAGCTACAGGTTCGTGAACAGCTTTTAGAACACTGCTCCAACGAGTCCAGTCAACTTCCTTGGCATCGAGTTTTAAATGCTCAATGATGTATGAATCTAAACCTTCTTCGTTAACAACGCTTGGAATGTCATAGATGCTGTTTGCATCTGCTGCGTTGATAACTGCTTTGATGTCAACATCACACATCAGAGCAATCTTCTTCTTGATGCTCTCACCAATAGGTCTATCGCTTCGACAAACAATCGCATCAGGTTGGATACCAATAGATCGTAATGTTGCAACCGAGTGCTGTGTTGGTTTGGTCTTCAACTCACCACTTGGGGCAAGGTAAGGAACAAGAGAAACGTGAACAAAGAAAACTTTGTCTCTACCTAGTTCATGACGAACCTGTCTAGCGGCTTCAATAAAAGGTAGCGATTCGATGTCTCCAACAGTTCCACCAATTTCAGTGATGATCACATCAGGAGCTGGATTCTCATGAGCCTGCAAACGCATTCTGCGTTTGATCTCATCGGTGATGTGAGGAATGACCTGAACGGTATCCCCCAGATAACCGCCAGCTCTTTCCTTGCGAATTACTTCGCTATAAATCTGACCGGTAGTTACGTTTGCTGATTGGTTTAGGTTGATGTCCAAGAAACGCTCATAGTGTCCGATATCTAAATCTGTTTCAGCACCATCGTCGGTGACAAATACTTCACCATGCTGGAAAGGGTTCATGGTTCCAGGGTCAACATTTAGATAAGGATCTAGTTTCTGCATAACAACAGAAAGGCCACGGGCTCTTAGTAGGTTTCCTAGACTGGCGGCCGTAAGGCCCTTACCTAGTGAGGATGCGACACCACCGGTCACAAATATGTGTCTTGATTTTCCAGAATCCATCGCTTCAGCCATGGAATTTAACTTTAGCAGTTGCCAGGTTGCCCCTCTAACCAAATCCTGTGCGACATGCCGAATGATGTTGCTAGTTAGGAATTCTTAGCCAAATCTCTGAGCTCTTTGGCATGGGTTCTAGCTGTTTCAGAATCCGAAAGTCCCGAGAGCATTCTGGCAAGTTCTTCCGATCTGGCCAGTTCATCCAGCACTCGAACATCGCTTGAAGTAAATCCGGCCTCGGAAGATTTGACGACAGTTAGGTGACTGTCCGCAAAGGCGGCAACCTGGGCTAGGTGGGTAACCACTATGACCTGAGCATTCTTGGCAAGCTTGGCCAATCTCCTGCCGACCTCAATAGCTGCAGCACCACCAACGCCTGCATCAACCTCATCAAAGATAAATGTCGGGGTTGAATCGGTTTCAGCTAAAACAACTTCAAGGGCGAGCATGATTCTGCTCAACTCTCCACCAGATGCACCTTTACCTAAAGGCCTAGGTTCTGCACCTGAATAAGATTCCAGCAAGAAGCTCACTGAATCAAACCCGGTTGGGCCTAGCTGCTCACTCTTATCAACCTGAACATGAAGTTTAGATCCAGCCATGGCCAATGCAACTAATTCATCACTAACTCGTTTTGCTAAATCACTTGCAGCTTTGGTTCTATTAGTTGAAATCTCGTCAGCACATTCAACTGCTTGCTTATGTAATTGAGAAACCTCTGCTTCAAGTGAAGCGATACGTTCTGAAGAAACATCCAACTCGGCTAGTTTGGCTTGAGCAGTTTCTTGGAAGGTTTGCAGATCTTCAATAGTTGGGCCATAGCGTCGCAAGGCTTGATTCAATGCACTGCGACGCTCTTGAATTTCATCTAAAGTCATTGGGCTATCGCTTTCCAATGAAGTTAGATAACCCGAAAGCTCTGCGGCGATATCGTTTAGGTCTTCTCCGATTTGACGAAGTGCTGCAGCCTGTGTTTCAAGGCTAGCGTCATGAGTAACTGCGTTCTCTAGTGCCTTACGGGCCTTACCTATAAGTGATGTTGCATCTACTGCATCAAAGTTGTCATTCAAGAGTGCATCGTGGGCTAGCCCAACCGCTGTTCTTAGATCTTCGCTATGCGTTAGCCGTTTAGCCAACTCTGCTAACTCAACATCTTCGTTAGGTTTAGCAGCTAACTTATCTAACTCTTCTAGAGCCTCTTTTAGTTCTTCGGCCTGTCTGGCTCTTGCCGTGACATTAGCTTGAATGTCTTCAAGTGTTGCCTGGGCTTGTTTCCAAGCGCTAAAGATAGTTGAGTATTGGGCAAGAAGTTCTAGATGTTTTGCTCCTGCGAATTTATCCAGAGCAGTTTTTTGAGCAGCTGGTGATTTCAATCTAATTTGATCTGCTTGGCCGTGGACAACGACAAGTTCTTCACCAATCTCGCTTAGTAAACCAACTGGTACGGACCGGCCACCAAGAACTGCCTTGGATCTGCCATCGCTTGCAACAGTTCGGGCTAGCAGCAGTTCACCATCTGCTATCAAAGCTCCTGCATCTTCAGCCTTAGTGAGCGTTGAGTTGTTGGCATCGAGTCGCCAGCGACCTTCAACAGAGGTTTGTCCAGCTCCAGATCTAATGGCTCCAGAATCTGATCTGTCACCTAGAAGTAAACCAAGAGCAGTAAGGACCATTGTTTTACCAGCACCGGTTTCACCGGTTAGCACGGTTAGGCCTTTATCAAAAGCTAGTTCTGCTTCGCTGATGACACCTAAGTCAGTTATACGAATATCTTCAATCACAGCTATGACCTAGAAACTTATTTATTGCCCGGTTGATTCGGGTCCACGCCAACCTGTAACCGGCAGCGAGAACTTACGAACAAGTCGATCAGTGAATGGGCCTTGACGCAAACGAGCAAGTCGAACAGATTTAGCTGACTTGCTTACTTCAACTCTTGCACCAACAGGTAGGTCATGTGTTCTTCTACCATCACACCAAAGCACACCGGTACCAGCAGATCTATCCATAACTTCAACTGCAAGTAATGAACGTGGGCTTATCACCATAGGTCTTGAGAATAGAGCGTGAGCTGAAAGTGGAACCATAAGCATTGCATCCACGCTTGGCCAAACAACAGGGCCACCTGCACTGAATGCGTAAGCAGTTGAACCAGTAGGGGTAGCCATGATTATTCCATCACAACCAAAACTTGATAGTGGACGACGATCTATTTCAACAACAACTTCGAGCATTCGCTCGGCAGCGCTCTTCTCAACGGTTGCTTCATTCAAAGCCCAGGTTCTAAAAACTTCTTTGCCACCGACTAGAACACGAACATCTAAAGTCAAACGTTCTTTGACTAAATAATCCTTTGCAACAACTCTTGCAACTGCGTGAGATAAACCTTCTCGTTCGCTTTCAGCAAGGAAGCCAACGTGACCTAGGTTGATACCCATCAAAGGTGTTGCGCTTTCGCGAACGATCTCTGCTGCTTTCAGAATTGTTCCATCGCCACCTAGGACCATGACTAGTTCTAAGTCTTTTTCTGGAACTACAACGCCGAGTTCTAAGACTGAGTTCAGGAAGTCAGTGCTTGTGCTTCTACCCTGCAGGAATTCTTGGATTTCAACTAGTTGTTCTGAATTCATAACAGGAACTAATCCAGCTGCAACTAGTTGCTCAACTGCTTCAACAGCGGCATTGACTGCTTCAAGGCGACCGGTATGGGCAACCAAGAGCACATAACGCTTTTCTGCCATTTGAACCACCCGCCTTACCTGTTAGTTATGCTCGTTCTTTTGCTAGTTCATCAATTCTGCCAGACCAATCAAGGCTATGGTCAGTCTCCACAGAGTTCAACCAAATTAGGTACTCAACGTTGCCATGGGTGCCTGGAAGCGGTGATTTGATGAGCCCATGGATGTTTAGACCTACCTTCTTGGCCTCATCCATGACCTGTCTAATAGCTCCAGCACGAAGCCTGTGATCGTTCACGATGCCTGAAGCGTCAAGAGATTTCTTACCTACCTCGAACTGAGGCTTAATAAGAAGAACAAAGTTGGCATGAGGTGCCACTAGCTTCATTTGAGCTAAAACCAAGGTCAACGAGATGAAACTCAAATCTGCAACCACAAGAGAAATGGTATTCTCAGTGATTTTCTGAGTCAGTTTTGAACCAACAACTTTCTGCAGGTTCTCAGGGGTTAAGTCTCTGGCATTGAAGTTTTCAATGTTAATGACAAGTCGGTTATCTAAAAGCGGTTCCGCTAACTGAGAGTGACCAACATCAAGAGCAATAACCTGACTTGCGCCATATCTGAGTAAGACATCGGTGAAACCACCGGTTGATGCTCCAACATCCAAACAGATCTTGCCGACTACCTCGATCTCAACAAACTCTTCGAGAGCAGCAGCTAACTTGTGTCCTGCTCTTGAGACATAGTCAATTGCTTCTAGGACAACTAATTCAGCTTTAGCTGGAACTGGTTGCGAAGATTTTCTTGCCTCTCGCCCGTCGATAAAGACTCGACCAGATTCAATAAGAGTTGATGCTTGATTTCTTGACCTTGCTAAACCGCGATCAACTAGAGCGATGTCTAAGCGAGTTGAATTCTCATCCAATTTATTGCTCAGCGGCTTCGTCAGAAGCTGAGTTGAGTTGGGCTTCAAGCTTCTCGCGTAACGATGCGAAAGCTGCTGGTTGCTCTGCTAAATCAAGTTGAGCAATTCTAGCTAGCTCTGCTTCTAGTTCTTCAAGTTTGTCGCTCATCTATGCCTTCTTTTCATAAAGTGCACTTTGCACATCTAGGAAATGTATATGTTTGCCTGAATTCCAAATAACTTTACATGCCGCTCTAAGAGCTTCAATGGAACCTGGATCACCTTCAGTTACTAGGACTTTATCCCCTAGCAACTCAACACTAGCCTTACCGCAACGCCAACCACGCTTGGTTTGCTCAGGTTCTTCGTACGAAGTTGAGAGCTCCGCAAGGCTGTCAATAATGAATGTTGGTCTTTCTTCTAATGATGCTGCTAAGACATCTTTACGCGAAGAAATACCGGTGAGTACTAAAACGCTAGGAATACCAGCCCGGTTAGCGCCAAGGATATCGGTTTCTAAACGATCACCAACAAAAAGCGCTTTAGTGGAATTGAAAACTTTGAGTGCTGTTTCAAAAATAGCTGGCTCAGGTTTACCTGCAAAAAGTGGCAGTTGGCCAACAGCGGTATGCACAGCACTAACTAGTGTGCCATTGCCTGGCGCAACTCCCTTTTCTTGAGGTAGTGTCCAGTCATTATTGGTGGCGACCCATAGCGCACCTTTTTGAATTGAGTATGAGGCTTCAGCTAGATCACGCCAAGAAACATCAGGAGCAAAACCTTGAATCACTGCAGCTGGGTTATCTTCACTTGAAGAAACAATTTCAAAACCACCAGCAGTAACTCTTGCTCTAAGTCCATCGCCACCAACAACTAATACTTTTGCGCCGGCAGGAATCTTGGTTGAGAGTAACTCAACAGCTGTTTGACCAGAAGAAATGATGTCTTCAGGTGCAGAGTTAATACCAAAACCTTGTAATTGCTCAATGATTGTTTCTGGTTTGCGAGAAGAGTTATTAGTGACGTAACCAACACGAATGCCTTGAGACTGCAAATCGTTTATGGCTGAAACAGCTCCCTCGATTGCTTGTGTTCCTTCATAGATGACACCATCAAGGTCAGCTAGCAAAACATCAAACTGATTCCAAATAGTTTTAGCGACCACGACCTGGTCCTCGACTGCGACCCTTAGGAGGTCCACCGAAGCCACGACCGCCACCTTTAGGTCCTCCCTTAGGAGGTGGGCCATTGCTTCTAGGTCCGCCAGTAAATGGTGGACGTTTTGGCTTATCGGTGCCATCGCCATCGTCGCGACGTGGACGTTGTGGTCTGTCAGTTGGCTTAAATGAAGGATCCCGAGGTGTCCTGGCCACGGCATCATGCTGGGATTTTGAAGGCCGCGCCGAACTGGACACCTCGGGAATCTGTATCTCCTCAATGATTGAGAAGACTTCGTTCTCGGGATTACTGTTCCCGAGGAAGTGTTGCTCTGCACGGTCCGCGAGATCTGACCAACGCTTTGCTTCACTTTCTCTGTTCCCGATTATAAGGGTATCTGCGTAAGCGCGGAAGAGGTTTGTGGAAAACTCGTGAACTTTTGTTGGATCTAGCTCTGGAATCTCCAATTCAGCTAGGGCTAAATCGTTCTCCCCTAGGTCTAATCTGGCCCCAGACATGACAATGGCAAGGCTCACCCGGACTGGAGCAGGCAAAGACTTGCGGTCAACAGAACGGCCTAGCTCCAAAGCTTTTCTAGGCCTACCCAGTCCTCTTTCACAGTCAACCATGATAGGTAACTGGTCATTTGAACCAGAAAGACGACGGTATGTAGTCAATTCTCGAAGAGCTAAACCATAGTCGCCTACCTGGTAAGCGGTAACGCCAACAGTTTCACGAACGATAGCGATACGACCTGCTCTTCTAGCAGCAGCAAGTGCATGCTTGTGAGCTAGCTCGGGGTCCTGATCGTGCAAAAGGCTGACCATTGCTAGGTGTCTTGCAGTCATCTCAGCGTTTTCAGCAGTGAGAGTCTTTAGTTGAACGCGAATACCAAGTTCTAAGTCCTGATCGGT
>WLIC01000017.1 GCA_009702405.1 Actinomycetota bacterium | reverse complement strand
GATGGCCATGTCTCTAGGTTAGCCGACTATGACTTAGTTAGAAAGTCTTGCCTTACTTTATCTAGCTGGTCCAGTGTTTGAGCCAGTAAGACATGCTTTTCCAGTGTTGGATCAGTCTCAAAGATGGAGATAACTTCTTCCCTGGCTTCTTGGATGAGAGCACTGTCAGCAAGGACTCGAAGTAATCGAAGGCTAGATTTACCACCAGATTGAGTTGAACCTAGGACATCACCTTCTCGTCTTAGTTCAAGATCTTTCTCGCTTAGTTTGAACCCATCTGTTGTTGCGGCAACTGCCTGAACTCGTTCAAGTGCTAACGAGCCTTCTTCAGCGCTGGTGAGCATGAGACACAAACCAGGTAATCCACCACGACCAACTCGACCTCGTAGCTGGTGAAGTTGAGAAACACCAAATCTGTCAGCATCCAAAATCACCATGGTGGTTGCATTAGGCACGTCAACACCAACTTCAATAACAGTTGTTGAGACTAAGACATCTATTTCTTTATTTGTGAAAGCTGCCATGGTCTCAGCTTTTTCTTCAGATGATTGACGACCATGCAAAACAGCAATTCCTAAACCTTTAAGCACAGGATTGCTCTTCAGGCTCTCAGCAACACTTATTGCTGCAGCTAGCGGCCGCTTAGGTTTAGGGGCTTCACCTTCGGTGAAGAACTCATCTTCAATTTCTGATGCTCCACCACTAGCAGTAAGTTCAGCACCATCATCGGCATCATCAATACGAGGACAGACCACGAAGACCTGTCTGCCATTAGCAACTTCTTCAGCAACTCGTTGCCAGACTCGAGCAACCAACTGAGGTTGACTGTCTGTTATTACATGGGAAGTGATTGCCTGTCTTCCCTGAGGTAACTCAGTTAGAACTGAAACATCAAGATCACCAAAGACAGTAACGGCAAGAGTTCTAGGAATAGGTGTTGCAGTCATGGTTAGAACATGAGGTGGCTGTTTACCTTTGAGCCTCAGTGCTTCTCTTTGGTCAACACCAAAGCGGTGTTGCTCATCAATAACAATGAGTCCTAAATCAATGAACTCGACCTTCTCCGCAAAAAGTGCATGTGTTCCAACAATGATCTTGGCTTTGCCTGAAATCAGAGAGAGCATCGCACTCTTACGATCAGCCTGACTCATCTGACCGGTTAGCAGTGTAAGCCCAAGCTCTTTTGCTAGAGCTGGACCAAGAGTTCTTTCAATTGACCTGAAGTGTTGAGCTGCAAGAACTTCTGTTGGTGCAAGTAAAGCTGACTGGCCATCACTATCGGCAACGGTAAGCATCGCTCTAACTGCAACCAGTGTTTTACCAGAGCCAACTTCACCTTGCAGTAATCGATTCATTGGATGGCCGGTTGCCATGTCTTCAGCAATGTCATTACCGATAACTACCTGACCGTTGGTAAGAGTGAAAGGTAAAGCTTTATCAAACTGAGTAAGTATTCCGTTTTCTTTCGAAACTCTTACTGCGCTTATCTGATGTTTACTTTCCAGTCGTGCTTTGACGAGTGATGCCTGCAACAAGAAGGCTTCGTGATAGCGCAGAGTATCTCTAGCTGCCATCCATTCCCCCATGTTTGCAGGTTGATGAATCTTCTGGATGGCATCTGCAAGTGGAAGCAAGTCATGCTTCTTGATTAGTTCTGCTGGAACCTCGTCTTCGATAGGTGGAATTACATCGAGGATGATCTTCATTGCTCTTTGAATCATCCAGGTTGAACAGGTAGATGATGCAGGGTAAATAGGAATGGGTAGTTCAGCCCAGGCTTTAGCTACTTCGTCTTCAATTTCATCACCGAAGAGTTCGTAGTCTGGGTGAGCTAGCTGAAGTTTGTTTTGGTAGCTGCCAATCTTTCCTGCCCAGAGACCTCTAGTTCCTGGCTTTAGTTTCTGTGCTCGCCAAGCTTGATTGAAGAAAGTCGCTGTTACAAAACCCTGACCGTCTGTGATCTTCACTTCTAGGATGGAACCAGATTTACCCTTCATCCGTCGTTCATAGACCTCAACAACATCGGCGATAAGAGTTACTGTCTCACCGATAGGAATCTCTTTGATAGGGGTTAGTTCCCCTCTGGATGAATATCTCCTTGGGTAATGCTGCAGGATATCGGCAACAGTTCTAAGCCCTAGGTTCTTAGCCATTGCCTTGGCAGTCTTATCGCCTATCAGGCGATCTAGCGGAGTTAGTGGCAACAGCATGGTTCAATCTTCGCCGAAGCCTAGGACAAGTTAGGCTAGCCACACTATGACCAGAATCATTGGCGGTATCGCCGGCAGTAGAACCCTAGCCTCGCCAGCTAAAGTCACTAGACCAACTAGCGACCGAATTAGGGAAAGTATTTTCAACAGACTAGAGGCACTGAACCTAATTTCAGGTGCTGATGTCCTAGACCTCTATGCAGGAACTGGTGCTTTAGGTCTTGAAGCTGCTTCAAGAGGATGTCGCTCAGTGATGTTAGTTGAACAACACAAACAGGCTCTTGGTGGCATCATCACCAACCAAAGAATGATCAAGGCTGCTTTGCAGAAAGAAGAACTTGACTGCGATATCCGTGCCGAAGGTAAATCAGTTGCTAGTTACCTAACAACTTTCTCAGGCAAGTTCGACCTTGTTTTTATTGATCCTCCTTATGAAGTCGCCAATACTGAAGTGACGGAGAACCTTGAAGCACTGCTGGCTCATCTGAATGAAGATGCAGTGATTGTCTTGGAAAGATCCTCTAGAACGCCGATGCCTGAACTACCTGAAGGATTGACTCTTAGTGAAGAGAAGTCATACGGAGACACTGTGGTTTATTGGTTGGCTAACTAAATAGACTGAAACAATGCTAGAAACTGCAAAGACGCAATGGTCCAAAATTCAAGCTATGGCATTAGCCAGGGCTTTTAGCCTCTTAGGTTCAGAACTAACAATTTTCACTCTTGTCTTCAGAGAGAAAGATCAAGGACCAGCAGCAGTTGCAGCGTTGTTTATTGTTGGAACACTTCCGATGATTCTTTTCGCCCCTTGGGCTGGAACAGTTGCTGATCGATTCAGCACTAGGACCGTAATTCCGATTGCATCTGTGATCGGCGGCGCAACAATTTTTGCTCAATCACAGCAGCTCCCGAACTACCTCATCTTGACTCTGTTATTTATCGCGAACACCTGTGCATCTGTTGTTGGCCCAACCTGGGGAAAGCTAACTCCAACCCTTGCTAAAAAAGAAGACATTGGCCGAGCAATGGGAACTATCCAGAGCTACTTCTCTATTGCAGGTTTGTTTGGTCCAGCACTTGCCGGGTTCTTGGTCGCTAAAACTGGTTTCGTGGTGACCTTCATGATTGATGGTTTCCTAACCACCTTTATTGCACTTGTGCCTTTCCTAATCAATGTGAATCACAAACCTCAGCCTCTAGAGCCAGGTGAAAAAACCTCAGTGGCCGCAGGTTTCAAATTTATGATGAATAATCCACTGCTGCGATCGCTTGTCATCTTGGTATTCGGAATGGTGCTCTGCATGAGCGTTGTGAATGTTGGCGATGTGTTCTTGCTAACCGACATCATGGGTGCAGACTCATTCATCTATGGATTAGTGGGAACTGGTTTTGCCCTCGGCACTTTACTATTTAGCGCAGTCGCTGGATCTAGAAAAGTTAGCCCAAAGACTGAGCTAATAATCCTAGGTTTTGGTATGGCAATACTTTCCCTATCCGGTTTCGGAGTTGGAATCGCACCGAACTATTGGTTCATCATGGTGGTCTGGTTCATTGCTGGAATGGGTAATGCCACCATCAACTCCTACGGCGTTGGGATGATGATCAAAATAACTCCGCACGAGGTTCAAGGTCGAGTATTTGCAGCCTTCGGAGCGATCATTTCAGTTGCCAGCATTGGTTCGATGTCAGTAGCTGGTTACCTAATTGGGGCATTTGGCGTTAGAGAAGTATTTGTTATTGCGGGATCTTTAGCCTTCATCACTTTCTTGCTGCTGTTCCCTACCGTATACAAGGAGCAACTAAAGCTAATAAAAGCTGAATAGTTTTTATAGGTCTCTTTGCTGAGAGCCGATGTATAGCTGCTGTGGTCTACCAATCTTGGTAGCAGGGTCATGATTCATTTCACGCCAGTGAGCAGTCCAACCTGGTAGTCGTCCCATAGCAAATAGTGCAGTGAACATTCTGGTTGGGAAACCCATGGCCTTGTAAATAACACCGGTATAGAAGTCCACGTTTGGATAAAGCTTTCTTGAGATGAAGTATTCATCAGCAAGAGCTGCTGCTTCTAGTTCTTTAGCAATGTCTAGTAGTGGATCTGAAACACCTAGATCTGCAAGAACCTTATCTGCAGTTGCTTTCACGATTGTTGCTCTTGGATCCATGTTCTTATAAACACGGTGACCAAAGCCCATTAGCTTTACGCCTTCTTCTTTGTTCTTCACGCGTTCAATGTATTTCTGCACTGATTCACCTGAGTCACGGATATCGGCAAGCATCTCTAGAACAGCTTCGTTAGCTCCACCGTGTAATGGGCCAAACAGAGCTGAAACACCTGCTGAAACAGATGCAAATAGGTTTGCTTGTGAAGAACCAACAAGGCGAACAGTTGATGTTGAACAGTTCTGTTCGTGGTCTGCGTGTAAGACAAGAAGAGTGTCCAGCGCTTTAGTCACGATTGGGTTTTGAATATATGGCTCAGCCATATTTCCAAAGGCCATTCTCAAGAAGTTCTCAACGTAACTTAGTGAGTTATCAGGGTAAAGCAGAGCTTGCCCTAGAGCGTTTTTGTGTGAATAGGCAACAAGAGTTGGCAACTTGGCTAGTAGTCGAACAGTTGAAAGTTCAACTTGGTAGTCGTCGTGAGGGTTTAGGGAGTCCTGATAGAAAGTTGAAAGTGCTGAAACTCCGGCAGCCAAAACTGACATTGGGTGAGCGTTTTGTGGCATCGAGTGGAAGATGTTCTTTAGATCCTCGTGAATCAGAGTGTGTCTTCTCAGACGATCATCCCATTCAGCCAATTCGGTTGGGTTTGGTAGCTGACCATAAATCAAAAGGTAAGCAGTTTCAACAAAGCTTTTTTGACCAGCTAGCTGCTCGATTGGGTAGCCACGGTATCGAAGGATTCCAGCATCCCCGTCGATATATGTGATCTCTGACTTGGTACTAGCTGTGTTCACAAAGCCAATGTCATAGGAGTTCAGTCCGGTGGTGGCATTGAGCTTAGAGAAGTCAATAACGGAGTCACCAGCGGTGGCCTTGATAATAGGGAATTCGGCAGAACCACCTGGGTAGTTGAGGGTGACCTTCTGGTCGTTTTCAGCTGACAAAAACCTGCTCCTGTGCTTAGTGCTAGTGGTTTAACCCTAGGGCATTTCGCAATCTTCTGGCACCCTCGGCAATCTTGTCGTCGGTGGCTGTGATCGAGAAGCGGACATACTTACTGCCCCCAGCTTCATAGAACTCACCTGGGACAACCAAGATACCTAGTTCGGCCATCTTCTGAACGGTAACCCAGCAGTCCTCCCCTAAAGTTGCCCACAAATACAACCCAGCCTGAGATTCAGCAATCTCAAAACCATATGCTCGAACTGCATCAAGTAAGACTTCTCTACGTTCACGATAAATCTCACGTTCAACAGCGACATGCTCTTCATCACCTAAAGCTGCAATGACTGCTTTCTGCACTGGTGTTGGCATCATCAACCCTGAATGCATACGAATGTTGACTAATCCCTTGATCATTTCTTTAGGTCCAGCTGCAAAAGCTGCACGGTAACCGGCAAGGTTTGATTGCTTACTCAAAGAGTAAATAGCTAACAGATTCTCATGGTTACCATCTGAAACTCTTGGATCTAAAACCGAAGGGATAAGTTCTTCAGACCATCTACCCCAACCAAGTTCTGCATAACACTCATCACTTGCTAGCACTGCTCCTAGTTCACGAGCACGTTTAACACAGGCACGCATCTGCTCAACATCTAAGACACGACCATCAGGGTTACCTGGTGAGTTAATCCAAATCAGCTTGGCATTTTCTGGCCACTTAGCTGGATCATCCTCAGAAACAATCTCAGCTCCACACAGAGCAGCACCAACAACATAAGCGGTGTATGCAACTGATGGCTGAACAACAACATCGCCTTTACCAAGGCCTAGCATCAGTGGTAACCAAGAGATGAGTTCTTTAGAACCAATGGTTGGCATAACCTGATCAACAGTTAACCCTGGTACGCCTCTGCGTCTGGCAAACCATTCAACGACTGCAGTTCTGAATTCAAGTGAACCTGCAGTTGATGGATAGCCAGGAGCATTAGTTGATTGGTTTAGAGCTTCTTGAATTACTGAAGGTGTTGGGTCAACAGGAGATCCAACTGAGAAATCAACCATGCCTTCGGCATGAGCTTCTGCAATCGCTTGATAAGGCTTAAGTTTTTGCCAAGGGTATTCCGGCAAGCGATCGAACATAAGAGTTATTCGCCTTGCGGTGGCAACACTGCAACAACTGGGTGATCACCTGGGATTGGACCAACTTTGGCAGCTCCACCAGGCGAACCAACTTCACTGAAGAATTCAACGTTGGCTTTGTAATAATCAGCCCACTGGCTAGGTAGATCATCTTCGTAGTAAATAGCTTCAACTGGGCACACAGGTTCACATGCACCACAGTCAACACACTCATCTGGGTGGATGTATAGCATTCGGTCACCCTCATAGATGCAGTCAACTGGACACTCAGCAATACATGCCTTGTCTTTGACGTCAACACATGGAAGAGCAATTACGTAAGTCAATCTAAAATCCTTTTTCTTTGATACTAATTATCGCCTTAGAGGTGGGCTCTGTGTGTCCTAGCACGCCACTTAGCTATATCTATTTTTGGAAATACTGCTGCAACACCACAAATGATCATCGCAAACCAGATGTATCTGTTGCCATATTTGTCATCGGCTATAAAAGCTCCGAAAGTCTCATGTCTAGACATCCACCAGATAGCTATGGTCATACCTGCATTTAGAAGATAAAGAGCACCTCTGGAGTTACGCCAAGTCCTAAGACCAAAAGCAATAGAAGCTGTTGCACCAAGAGCCAGGTAAAGACCTAGCGGTGAATGTCTGTCGTTATCGGCCAAGATGTTGTGAACATATGCTCCGGCATAAGCCAGCAGCAAGCCAAGTGGCAAACCAAAGAGTGCTCTAAAGACAGGCTTGAACCAAGGTAAGAAGTTTGGGCTAGCTTGCCGTAAGCGTTCAGGTTGATCAAATCTGAATTCAATGCCGTCAGCAACCGAGTAAGTGTCACGTTTCACGGTTACCTGAGATGCGTGAGCTTGCAGAGCTAACTTCTTTTTCTCCGCAGTTGCTTCACCACCAACAAAGATGGTGGCACGCTCTCCTGGTTCAGCAATAACCAAGAACTGAGGCTTCTTGCCTCGAACGTTTTTACGGTAACGACGCATAGCCATAGCGGTTGCATCGTGAGCCTTTTTATGATCTGGGTGTCCGTAGCCACCCTTTGCGTTATAAGTAATAACGGCATCAGGTTTGAAAGTAACCATGGTCTGATAAATGTCATCAGCAACAACTGGTGTTGAAACAGCTGTTAGTGACATGAGATCTGGTCGAAGTGGAGTGGTTGGAACACCTAGGTTTCCGATTCGCATTCCAGTATCGAGATATGCTCTGGTTCCAGCAAACTTGTGGTTCTTTACCCCAAGAACCGCTAGAGCGTTCTTTAGTTCAGTAGCTCTAAAGGCACCCATAGCTGCACGATTGGCTTCAAGAGATTTGAGCTCTTCTAGTTTTGCTTTGCCTCGTTCACCACGGGTTAGGGTCAGCAGGAAAACTTCTGCTCCGCGATTAGTCGCATCGGCCATAACGTGACCGGTTTGCAAACTCTCATCATCAGGATGAGCGTGCACCAGAAGGATGCGTTTTG
>WLIC01000161.1 GCA_009702405.1 Actinomycetota bacterium | reverse complement strand
GCTAGCGTCGGTAACGGGAATTGGTGCAGTCAAACAGATTGTTACGGGATCTAACTTTGCATGTGCTCTTGACGCTGCAGGGGACACATTCTGTTGGGGAGAGAATCAATCTGGACAGCTCGGTATTGCAGCAGGTGTAGATCAGACAACACGAGTTCCAACTGGAGCGTCTAAAGCCGCTTACGTAGCTGCTCATGGTGCCACTGCATGTTCACTGAAACTTGACGGCTATGTCTCATGCCTTGGAGATGTGAGTGCAGGTCAATCTGGTGTTCTAGCAACAAGTTCAATCGTTCTTACTAACTCCAAAGTTTCAAACGTAACCAGAGTTTCAACAGGCACAAACACCACATGTGTTTTAGCAACTTCTACTCTGAATTGCTGGGGGACACTTACGCCCGAAGACACCGATATGAATTTCGATGAGGTCTCTGTTGGAAGTTCTAGCGCGTGCGCTATTTCAACTACTAAAAGTCTCTACTGCTGGGGTTCCAACAGTTCTGGTCAACTAGGGGACAACACTTCGAAGGCATCATCGACCAAAATCGGCATGGTCGCCATAGATGCAAATTTCTCTAAGGTAGCTGTTGGTTATAGGCACGCTTGCGCGGTCACTGATGCTGGTTTGGTTTACTGCTGGGGTGATAACTCTCGCTTGCAACTAGGTTCAACAGGTGCAGACAGCAAGATACCTAAGGCAGTGCCGGGAATTGGAACTGCAGTATCTGTGGCAGTTGGTGATTACCACAGTTGTGTTCAGCTTCAAGATGGAGCGATTACCTGTTGGGGCGATAACAGCAAGAAGCAGATCAACGCAACTAGCTCTTCACAGCTTGCCCCGACCTCTCTAGTTCTTGCAGGAGCTGTACGTTCATACTCTTTGGGTTCATTCAATACATGCCTGCTAACCAACATTGCGCCGGTAACCACTAACACACTGAATTGCTTCGGCGACAACAGTAAGAAGCAATCACCTGGTGTTGTCGCCGGCAGTTACAAAGAGGTGTCTTCTGGATCAAATACAGTTTGCGCAATCAATACACAAGATGAGATTTACTGTTTCGGTTCGGCTGACTCGAGCAAACTAGGTGGAGTAAGCGTTGATACTTCCACTCCAACCAAGATCACTGATTTTGCTGCTCGGTTAGTTTCCGTTGGTGGCTCACACGTGTGCCGGACCAATGTGATCGGCAAGTTGGGTTGTTGGGGATCTAACCTTACAGGTCAACTAACCTCTAGCTTCGGATATCCAAAAGCGTTCTCGAAGCCAACCATCTACATCTCAGGCTCTAAGGCATTAGGAGAAACGCTCACAGCAAATGTTTTCTCTTCAGAGTTAAATGCGAAAAATATCTTTCTCTGGACAAGAGCAAATACAGCTTCTGGTTCTTTTGCAAATCTGACTTCGCAGACAAAGAACACACTCACAACATCCGGAACTGACCTTGGTCGCTATTTTGCAGCCGAAGTTAAGCAGAGCAAGTGGGGAGTGACTTCACCAACTTACTCGAGTGCTGTTGTTGGTCCTATAACTGCACAGATCAGAATTCTTCTTACACCGGTTCCTTTGCTTAGCGGCTCTAACAAGGTCGGCAGTTTTCTTATCGCAAGACCTGGTCGTTGGGATAGTGGAACAACTTTCACTTACAAGTGGTACCGCGGTTCAGCAGTAATAAAAGGAGCTACTAAATCGAGTTACCAACTCGTAACTGCTGATGTTGGTAAGCAAATCTCTGTCGCTGTGACTGGTGCAAAGTCCGGGCTACCGAGGGTTACAAAGAAGTCTTCGAAGACCTCAAAGATTATTCGTTAACCAGCGAGGTTCGTTCCAACTAGGTGACCGATTGCGTAAGTAATTCCCATGGTCATTAGGCTCACTACAAGATTTCTAACAATTCCTCGACCTGACTTAGCTCCGCCGATTTTTGCGCCAACGTAACCAGTGAGAACAAGGGCAGCAACAACTGCACAAACGGTAGCTTGGATTCTGAACTCAGTCCATGGACCAGACACTGCAAGTAATGGCAGCATGCCTCCAAAAGCAAATGCAACAAAAGATGAAAGTGCAGCTTGCATTGGACTTACGTGATGATCTGAATCGATTCCAAGCTCAGCCTCCGCGTGAGCTTTAAGAGCATCCTTTGCTGTTAGTTCTTCAGCTACTTTGATAGCCAGTTTTGGAGACATCCCCTTTTGCTCGTAAAACCACGCTAGTTCGCGAAGTTCACCTTCAGGGTTTGTAGCAAGCTCTTCTCGTTCAACTTGAAGGGCCGCTTTTTCGCTGTCTCTTTGAGCGCTGACAGATGTGTATTCGCCACCAGCCATTGAGATCGAACCGGCCACGACAGCTGCTACACCGGCAACCAGAATTGTTCCTGAGGTAACTCCAGGCGAAGCTGCAACTCCAAGGACAAGTCCTGAAGTAGACATGATTCCATCATTCGCACCAAGAACACCTGCTCTTAACCAGTTGAGCTTTGCTGCCATTGTGTTTCTTTGAAACTCAACGGAGGCTAGTGCTGCGTCGGTAACTGGATCATTAGGTTTGGTCATACATTCCACAAAACACCATTTAGAGCTGTTTATCTAGCAAGGCACGCCTAACCTGTCTGGAATAGACTTTATGGATAAACGTAAATGGAGTCATCTTGAATAGCAGTGAACAGATTTCAATCACCCTAGACGGTCAACCAGCACAGGTTGACGCTACATCTACAGGTTTCACGCTATTCACCGAGAAGTCAATCGTTGCTCAGCGGGTAAATGGGGAACTAAAGGACCTGGCTTACACAGTTACAGCCGGAGACATTGTTGAAGGCATCGACATCCAGAGCGAGGATGGCCTGAACATCCTTAGGCACTCAGCTGCTCACGTTCTTGCTCAGGCAGTACAAACCATCAACCCTGAAGCAAAGCTAGGTATCGGCCCTCCAATCAAAGATGGCTTCTATTACGACTTTGATGTTGAAACACCGTTTACACCAGAGGACCTGAAAGCTCTTGAAAAAGAGATGGATC
>WLIC01000160.1 GCA_009702405.1 Actinomycetota bacterium | reverse complement strand
ATCGACCGTGGTGAAGGTATCCCTAAGCAGCTTAGAAACAAAGTATTTGAGCGCTTCTATAGAAGTGATAACTCGAGAAACCGAGACACCGGTGGTTCTGGTCTTGGCCTTGCCATCGTCAAAGGAATTGTTGAAGGTCACGGCGGAAAGATTGTTGCCGAGGAAACTCCTGGCGGCGGTGCTACCTTCAAGATCACTTTGCCTAACTAGTTCTCAACAACACATCGTTCTTTGAGTTACTAACAGATTTCAAAACATTGCTCTATTGAGCTTCTCTTTGTTGTGAACTTGTTTACCGAAGGAGGTAAACACATGGCACAAATACAAGTAGACAGCGAGCATGTCCTCGCGGCAAATAGCACTATCCAAGCAACCATCGCAAAGCTTCAGGCTGAAGTAGATGGCTTGCATGTTCAACTAGTTGGTTTGCAGGATGTCTGGCGTGGATCAGCAGCGAGCAGCTTCCAAGAGTTAGTCACTCGATGGAAGGTAACTGCAACAACAGTTGACACTCAGCTAGGCGAACTAGGTCAGGCGCTTCGATTGGCAGCTCAGCAATACAGCGAAATCGAATTAGCTAACCAACGTCTGTTCCTCGGCTAGTAAAAAGGCTCCTTGTTTGGGTTAAGGAAAAGGGGTGGAACTAATAAAAGTTCCACCCCTTTTAGCCGGAGCGATTCTGGCTAAGTTTTAGAAGTCCATCCCGCCGCCCTGAGGCATCTGTGCTGACTGTGGTTCTGGTTTCTCAGCGACAACTGCTTCAGTGGTTAGGAATAGACCTGCGATAGATGCAGCGTTCTGCAAAGCTGAACGAGTTACCTTCACTGGGTCGTTGATACCGGTTGCAAGCATGTCAACGTACTCTCCGGTAGCGGCGTTTAGACCGTGACCTGAAGGTAGGTTGGCAACCTTCTCAGCAACAACACCAGGCTCTAGGCCTGCGTTGATAGCGATCTGCTTTAGTGGAGCTGAGATAGCAACGCGAACAATGTTCGCACCTGTTGCCTCATCACCGGTTAGCTTCAAGGTTTCAAATGCAGCCTTACCAGCCTGAATTAGAGCAACACCACCACCGGCGACGATACCTTCTTCAACAGCTGCCTTAGCGTTACGAACTGCATCTTCGATGCGGTGCTTGCGCTCTTTCAATTCAACTTCTGTAGCTGCACCGGCACGGATAACTGCAACTCCACCAGCAAGCTTCGCTAGACGCTCTTGGAGCTTCTCGCGGTCATAGTCGCTGTCAGTGTTGGTGATCTCACGACGGATCTGCTCGACACGTCCTGCAATCTGTTCCTTGTTGCCAGCGCCATCAACGATGGTGGTCTCATCCTTGGTGATAACTACCTTGCGAGCAGTTCCAAGCATGTCCAAAGTTGTGTTCTCAAGCTTTAGACCTAGTTCTTCAGTGATAACTGTTCCACCGGTAAGAATTGCGATGTCTTGAAGCATAGCCTTACGACGGTCACCAAAACCAGGAGCCTTAACAGCAACTGCCTTGAAGATTCCGCGCATCTTGTTCAGAACTAGAGTTGCAAGAGCCTGGCCCTCAACATCTTCAGCAATGATAAGAAGTGGCTTACCTGACTGCATAACCTTTTCAACGATAGGAACAATCTCAGCAACCTGAGAGATCTTGCTGTTAGCAATAAGAACAAGAGTGTCCTCAAGAACTGCTTCTTGACGCTCTGGGTCAGTTACGAATAGACCTGAGATGAAACCCTTGTCAAAACGCATACCGTCAGTTAGTTCCAAGTTGATTCCGAAGGTGTTACCTTCTTCAACTGTTACAACACCTTCGTTACCGACCTTGTCGATAGCGTCAGCGATGATGTTACCGATAACAGTGTCACCTGCAGAGATAGATGCAGTTGCTGCAATCTGCTCTTTAGATGAAACAGGCTTAGCCTGCTTAAACAGTTCAGCAATAACTGCTTCAACTGCCTTTTCAATTCCGCGCTTCAAGCTGATTGGGTCAGCTCCTGCTGCTACGTTACGAAGACCTTCTTTAACAAGAGCCTGAGCTAGAACGGTTGCAGTTGTTGTTCCATCGCCGGCAACATCGTCAGTCTTCTTCGCAACTTCTTTAACCAGTTCAGCACCAATGCGCTCAAACGGATCATCTAGTTCGATTTCTTTAGCAATAGAAACACCATCGTTGGTGATTGTTGGTGCACCGTACTTCTTTTCAAGAACTACGTTGCGACCACGTGGGCCAAGGGTGACCTTCACAGTGTCAGCAAGGATGTTCAAGCCGCGCTCAAGACCACGACGTGCCTCTTCGTTAAAGCTAATAATTTTTGCCATGTTGGGTTACGCCCTCCTGGACGATCAAAGTGATTAGTTAGCACTCGCGTATTGAGAGTGCTAATCCATTTTGGCACTCTAACGGGCAGAGTGCAAGTTTGGCTTAAAAGACTAGAGCCACCCCGAAAGGGATGGCTCTAGTGGTTGAAAATTGTTATTAGATAACGTGGACGTTGTCAGCCTGTGGGCCTTTGTCGCCGTTCTTTACTTCAAACTCAACGCGCTGGTTCTCTTTAAGTTCCTTGTAACCTTCAGACTGAATAGCTGAGAAGTGTACGAATACGTCTGCTCCACCATCCTGAGTAATGAAGCCGAAACCCTTTTCAGAGTTGAACCACTTTACGGTTCCTTGTGCCATTTAATGCTCCTAATGCTTTTTGAATCAGATCCGGTACTTCCTTCACTGCAGCCTCACCAAAAGTTTTACCCTTTGGTTTGATTTCGAGTGTTGTAGCAAACGAATCTTTTTCGACCTTGTTCAGTCTAGGGCTGTTTGGGGTAATGTGTGCAAGTCAATTTTTGACCTATAACAGGACTGTTATAGAGCAATATCTAGCCCAATGGGACGAAATCAGGCCCTATTCGCACTTCAACTAGGTATTTGCTGGCTTTATCAACCTCAATAGGCAAAGCACCTAGGACCTTTTGCATGCGCTTAGCTAGTGGTCGATACTGCTCATCTTGAATCCTGATACTGGATTTAGGCAGGATATTGTCGATAGTCCTTGAATAAGGGACAACGTATT
>WLIC01000016.1 GCA_009702405.1 Actinomycetota bacterium | reverse complement strand
GCCGCTGAAACCTTAGCTGGTGAGAGGGCTTGAGCCACAAACTTAGCGATATCGTCCGAATAATCAACAATGTCGATCTTCTCTTCGTTCAATTCAGCTGTTACTGCTCGAACTCGTTGACCTAGTTCACCAATGCAAGCACCTTTGGCGTTGAGCCCCGGCACTGAAGTTCTAACTGCAATCTTGGTTCGCTGCCCTGCTTCTCGAGCAACCTGAACAATTTCAACCTGGCCGCTAGCAATTTCAGGAACTTCAAGTGCAAAAAGCTTACGAATGAGGCTCGGGTGTGTTCTAGAAACGTTGATCTGGACTTGGCCACGAACGTTCTTATCAACCTTGGTCACATAGAAGCGCATTCTCTTGCCGTGTGAATAGTCTTCACCTGGCACCTGCTCTTCAGGGGGCAAGATGGCTTCAACTTCGCCAATCTTCACATAAACCATGTATGCGCGAGGTCCCTGCTGAATTTCACCAGCAACAATGTCTTCAACCTTGGCTTTGAATTCACCATAAAGACCTTCATCAGAAAGTCCCCTGATTCGCTGAGCAATAACTTGCTTAGCTGCAGCAGCTGCGATTCTTCCAAAGTTCTCTGGAGTCTTATCGACTTCAGGAACCTTAGAACCGTCTGGAAGTTCAGTGATTAACTTGTCGAACTCATCACGTTCTTCGGTATCTGGAACAAGAATGATGACCTTACCGGTCTTCTGATCTAAGACTGCTCGAGCAGGATCGCTATTACCAACGCTCTTGTGATAGGCAGCTTCAACAGCAGCCTCAATGATTTCAACTAGTTCGTTGAATGGGATTTCTCGATCTCGCTCGACAAGTCGAAGAGCACTTAAATCGATGTCCATGAGACGCCTCCTGGCCGCTAGTAAGTTATGCGAGCGGTGGAGAAAACTCTAAACCAGCTCGGTTACTGCCAATTCTACCTTGACTGAGCGTCTCTCGCCAGAGCGTCTGTCCCAAAGGTCTACTTCCCCGTTTTCTAGGCCTCTACCAACGATGACTATTTGCGGAATTCCAAGCAGTTCAGCATCGGAGAACTTCACTCCTGGGCTTACCTTTAGACGGTCATCAAGCAATACTGACTTGCCCTTAGCTTGTAATTCCAGAGCCAGTTTCTCGGCTGTCTCATAAATGACATCATCTTTACCAGCCGCAACAACATGTATATCGACAGGTGAAACAGCTGCTGGCCAGATCAGACCCTTTTCGTCATTATTGGCTTCAGCTAGCACAGCAATGATTCTGGTAACACCTATTCCATAGGAACCCATTGTCACTGTTACAAGTTTTCCGTTTTCATCAAGAACTTTTAGATCCAGTGCTTCAGCATATTTCTTACCTAATTGGAATACGTGACCAATTTCGATACCGCGAGCTAACTCAAGTGGTCCACTACCATCAGGGGCTGGATCTCCAGCTTGAATCTCAGCTAGATCAGCAATGCCGTCAGCTGTAAAGTCACGACCAGCAACCAAATTGAAAACGTGCTTATCTTTTTCGTTAGCACCAGCAACCCAGCTAGTTCCTTCGACAACTCTTGGGTCAAGTAGGTAGCGTATCTTTGATTCACCTTTTTCACCCAAGAAGGCTTTGCCGTTCTTGACCGGACCAATAAAACCCTTTAGCAATTCAGGATGCTTTGCAAAGTCTTCATCGTTAGCAGGTTCAACTTCACAACCAGCGAAAACAATTTCAGCACGCTTAGGTTCCATGTCTCTATCGCCTGGAATACCAACGACAACAAGCGAACGTTTGTGTTTGATATCAGTTACAGCCAACACGATGTGTTTCAAGGTTGAGCCAGCATTGATCTCAGGCATGCCAAGTGAAGTTTTAGCGAACTCAACAACGGCTGCAATAGATGTGACGTTCGGAGTGTCTTTTACTTCAGCTGCTGCTTTACCTTCAATTGGCAAAGCTGATGGAGCAGAGATAGTTACAGCTTCAACGTTGGCAGCATATCCACCAGCTGAACGAACAAAAGTATCCTCGCCAATAGGTGAAGGAGAAAGGAACTCTTCGCTTGCAGAACCACCCATCGCTCCAGCATCGGCTTTAACAATTACGTATTCGATTCCAAGACGAGTAAAGATTCTCTCGTAGGCATCTCGTTGAGCTTGGTACGAACGAACAAGCCCTTCGTTTGTCACATCGAATGAATAAGCATCCTTCATCACAAACTCACGTCCACGAAGTAGACCTGCGCGTGGACGAGCCTCGTCGCGATACTTGTTCTGGATTTGATAAAGAGTTAAAGGTAGATCTTTGTAACTTGAATAGAGATCCTTAACAAGAAGAGTAAACATCTCTTCGTGTGTAGGGGCTAGAAGATAGTCAGCCTTCTTACGATCTTGCAAACGAAAAAGGTTGTCACCATATTCAGTCCAACGACCGGTTACCTCAAATGGTTCTCTAGGTAATAATGCAGGGAAAAATACTTCTTGAGCGCCAGCGTTAGCCATTTCTTCGCGAACGATCTGTTCAACTTTTGCTTTAACCGCAAGGCCTAGCGGCAACCAGGTATAAATACCAGGTGCTGCTCTTCTGATGTATCCAGCTCGAACTAGCAGTTTGTGGCTATCAACTTCAGCTTCAGCTGGGTCTTCACGAAGAGTTCGCAAAAACAGTTGCGACATACGAAGCATCATTAATTAGTCTTTCTTAGCCACTACGACTTTAGGAGATCCAACAAGAGCAGGATCCATCTCTGCAGCAAGACGATTCGCTTCCTCAATCAAAGTTGCAACAATGTCGCTTTCAGGGACAGTTTTGATAACTTGACCCTTAACAAAAATCTGGCCCTTACCGTTACCAGAGGCAACACCAAGGTCTGCTTCGCGAGCTTCACCAGGACCATTAACAACACAACCCATGACAGCAACACGAAGAGGAACTGTCATGTGTTCAAGACCAGCAGTAACATCTTCTGCCAACTTGTAAACATCGACTTGTGCTCGACCACATGAAGGACATGAAACAATTTCAAATTTTCTAGGACGCAAGTTCAATGATTCAAGAATCTTCGAACCAACTTTGATTTCTTCAACTGGTGGAGCTGAAAGAGAAACACGAATAGTGTCACCGATGCCCTTGCTAAGCAATGCACCAAATGCAACAGACGACTTAATCGTTCCTTGGAATGCTGGTCCTGCTTCAGTAACTCCAAGGTGTAATGGCCAGTCGCCACGTTCAGCTAGCAGTTCATAGGCGCGAACCATAACAACAGGATCATTGTGCTTCACAGAAATCTTGAAATCGTGGAAGTCGTGCTCCTCAAATAAAGATGCTTCCCAAACAGCTGACTCGACTAGTGCCTCAGCAGTTGGCTTTCCATACTTTTGTAAAAGTCTTGGATCAAGTGAACCAGCGTTGACACCAATACGGATAGAAATTCCAGCGTCCTTTGCTGCCTTGGCAATTTCTCCAACTTTGTCATCAAATTGGCGAATGTTTCCAGGGTTTACTCGGACTGCTCCACAACCAGCATCGATTGCTTGGAAAACATACTTAGGTTGGAAGTGAATGTCAGCGATAACTGGAATCTGCGATTTCTTGGCAATGATTCGAAGAACGTCAGCGTCGTCCTGACTTGGACAAGCAACACGAACTATGTCACAACCAGAAGCAGTTAGCTCAGCAATCTGTTGCAAAGTTCCGTTGATGTCTGTTGTTGGAGTGGTAGTCATCGATTGGACAGAAATAGGAGCATCGCCACCAACGGCAACGTTTCCCACCATGATCTGACGAGTCTTACGTCTAGGTGTTAGCACTGGAGGAGCACTTGGAAGGCCCAGGTTTATTGCTGGCACTTGTAACCACTGCTTTCTGACGCTCATTGGCGTCGGTATTGCTACAAGTCTAAACGCCTATCAACGATGATGCTCTGAAGGCTAGAACTGAAGCGGATTAACTATGTCTCTGATTACCAGCACAACAGTCAAAGCTAGAAGCAGAACAGCCACGAAATAAGCCACCGGAGTCATCTGTCCCGTATCTACTGGACGCTCCCATTTCTTGCCTCTAAGCTTCCAAACTCTGCGTTTGATTGATTCATAGGCCGCACCGGCGATGTGTCCACCATCTAGCGGCACTAGCGGAATCATGTTGAAGACAAACAGCGCCACATTCAACGACATGAGCATCGCAAGTTCCGAGAGGATTTTGTCTTCCATGCTCAGGTCCTGATTACTTGCTAGTTCACCTGAGAACTGTCCAAGTCCAACAATTGAAATAGCCCCATCCACATTCCTTGGCGAACCCGGTGCAATTTCCGAGACGGCTGAGATGGCTTGAGCCGGCAATTGAACAATTAGTTGTGCGGTGCCAGTAAGCATCGTGCCTAGCTGAGTCATTGCTTGAACTGGGTTCTGTTGGACCCTTATGGCTTCAAGACGAACTCCAAGGTATGGCCTATGAGTGTCACCCATGTTCAACATCACCGGGGTAATACTCAAAGTCAATGCTTGGCCATTTCTCAAAACACCAATCGAAGTCACTTTGTCAACTGAAGGTGCAAGAAGCGGATCAACGTCAGACCAGTTGTTTACCTGCTGACCATTGAAACTTGTGATCTTATCCCCCGCTTTTATACCAGCGATAGCAGAAGGAGAAAGAAGACCGATTGCGTCACAATTTGGATTAGCATCTGTTGGAACGCAAGAGACAACTTCATTTACTGTTGTGCTTCGCTCATAGGCTCCGTAACCGCAAAACAAAACAAGTGCTAAGACAACTGCAATCAGTAGGTTCGCGAATGGACCACCAAACATCACAATAAGTTTCTGCCATGGTTTTAGTCGATAGAAAGATCTAGCATCGTCTTCAGCAGAGAGCTCTACCTCTTCGGTAGGTTGAGCAAATGATGTGAGCTTCTGCCAACGGTTCTTGCTCTTTCTAAGAGCACTAGAAGGTGGGATCATGCCAACCATTTGGATGTAGCCACCAAGTGGAATTGCTTTGATTCCGTATTCAGTCTCACCGCGTTTACGAGAGAAAAGTGTTGGTCCAAAACCAATCATGTATTTGGTTACTTTGACGCCGAATTTCTTAGCTGGCCAAAGGTGGCCAATCTCATGAAGTCCAATGGAAATGGCTAGTCCTAAAATCAGGAATAACCAACCGCTAATTACATAAAAGATATCCATGCCCCAAACCTAACCTTGCTGTCTGACATTTCGCTGTCAAAAATTATTTGCGATCAAACTATCTGCAACAGATCTAGCCCACTGCTCAGCTTCAAGAACACTTTCTAGAGTCAAATCCTTGTTTGGTTCATGTTGCCCTAGAACTTGCTCAATCAAATCAACAATTGCGGTGAAGCTAATCTTTCCATCATGAAAAGCATCAACTGCTTGTTCATTGGCAGCGTTATAGACAGCTGGGTAGGTAAGGCCTGCAGAACCAACCTGACGTGCAATCTTCACAGCCTTGAAAACTTCTTCATCTAAGGGTTCGAAGTTCCAGGTGTGTGACTTACTGAAATCAACTGCTGGTGAAACATTTTCGATTCGCTCTGGCCAAGTCATACCAAGTGCAATAGGAAGTTTCATATCGGGTGGTGAACATTGTGCCAGAACCGATCCATCAACAAACTGAACCATCGAATGAACTACAGACTGTGGGTGAACAGTAACTTCAATACGGTCAAAAGGAATATCAAAAAGTAAATGTGCTTCGATTAACTCAAGTCCTTTGTTGACCATCGTTGCTGAGTTGGTTGTCACAACGCGACCCATGTTCCACGTTGGATGTTTAAGAGCTTGTGCTGGTGTTACTTCACTGAGTTGCTTTAGTGAGAAACCTCTAAACGGTCCACCAGATGCAGTCAGAATTAGTTTGGCAACTTCACTCTTAGTTCCACCTAACAAACATTGAGCCAGAGCTGAGTGTTCCGAGTCAACTGGAACAATCTGACCAGGTTTAGCTAGCGAGGTAACTAAAGTGCCACCAACAATCAAAGACTCTTTATTAGCTAGCGCTAGGCGTTTGCCTGATTTAAGTGTTGCCAGTGTTGGAGCTAAACCAATTGAACCTGTTATCCCGTTGATCACAACATCGGCTTCAATATCTTCAACCAGCTTTGTTGCTGCCTGTGCTCCAATTACTGCTTGGTCACTAGGAACATTGAATTTGAGTGCTTGAGCACTGAGCAAGTCTTTGTTGGTATTAGCAGCAAGACCCACGACCTGGAACTTATCTGGATTCTGCTCAATAATCTCCAGTGCTTGGGTGCCAATAGACCCAGTGCTACCAAGGATGATTATTCGTCTCATGCTCTAATCTTGCCATCTCCGCGACATCCCTGAGGAATACAGGCCTTTAGCCATATAAATAGGCTGAGGGTAGAATGTCCTTATGACGATTGAACAAAAACGTAACCTTGTCACTTCTATTCCAGGGCCTAAATCTCAAGCCCTGCACCAAAACCGTCTGGAACATGTTGGGCACGGTGTTGGAACTACTCTCCCTGTCTACATCGACTCAGCACATGGTGCGATTTTGGTTGACGTTGATGGAAATCAGTTCATCGACCTAGGTTCTGGTATCGGCGTTACCACCATCGGACACACTAATGAAGGTGTTGTCAAAGCTGTTGCTGAACAGGTAGCCAAACTTACCCACACTCTTTTCACTGTTACTCCTTATGTTCCTTACGTTGAGGTTTGTGAAATCCTGAACCGTCATATGCCAGGTAACTTCCAGAAGCGTTCTGCATTGTTTAACTCAGGCGCTGAAGCAGTTGAGAATGCCATCAAGCTAGCTCGTAAATTTACTGGCCGTAATGAGATCGCAGTATTCGATCACGCTTACCATGGCCGCACCAACCTAACCATGGCAATGAACTTCAAGAACATGCCTTATGCAGATGGCTTTGGTCCTTTCGCAGGTAGTGTTACCCACGTTCCAATGTCTTACCCTTTCCATGACCCAGAGGGCATGACCGGAGAAGAAGCAGCTCAGCGTGCAATCAATTACATGGAGAAGCGCATCGGAGCTAAGAACTTAGCAGCTGTAGTTATCGAACCTATTCAAGGTGAAGGTGGCTTTATCGTTCCAGCACCTGGTTTCCTAAAGGCTCTTAGTGTTTGGACTCACGCCAACGGAATTGTTCTTGTTGCTGATGAAGTTCAAGCGGGTATGGCTAGAACCGGTAAGTGGTTTGCAACCGAACACGAAGAAGGTTTCGAACCTGATCTAATGACTATTGCAAAAGGAATCGCCGGTGGTATGCCTATTTCTGCTGTCACAGGTCGCGCAGAGATTATGGATTCATCTCACGCTGGCGGAATTGGTGGAACCTTCGGTGGTAACCCAGTTGCAGCAGCCGCTGCAGTTGCAGTTCTCAAGCAAATCGAAGCTGGCGGTGTTCTAGAGAAGGCTGTTCACATTGAGAACGTGATGAAGCCAAGACTTCTAGAGATGAAGTCAAAGTATGGCGTCATTGGTGAGATTCGTGGTCGCGGTGCGATGCTTGCAATCGAATTCGTTCAGCCAGGAACTAGAACTCCTAACTCTGCAGCTGTTGATGCGGTTGTGAAGCACTGTCATCAAAACGGTGTCTTAGTGCTAAACGCTGGAACCTATGGCAACGTAATTCGCTTCCTACCTTCACTTGCGATCAGCGATGAACTAATTCAAGAAGCACTAGACATTGTTGAGCAAGCAGTAGCAGCTCTCTAAAACAGAATCAAGAAAGATTCAAATGCACTCCTATGCAAACCGAGAAAAACTAACTCAACTATTTGCAAAGGAGGTTGAGACTTTCGTAGCAAAACACCCGAACTCTAAGGCCCTGCATGATCAGGCGATGGGTCCGCTTATGGGTGGTGTTCCAATGTCTTGGATGGCTAAATGGCCAGGACCTCATCCGGTTTATGTGCAGAGCGCTAAGGGTTCAAGATTCACTGACGTTGACGGCATTGAATACGTAGATTTCTGTTTAGGCGATACCGGTGCCATGGTTGGTCACTCCCCTGATGCCTCTATCAAAGCTATTGCTGAACAATTGGGTAAAGGTATTACTTTCATGTTGCCAACTCGAGATGCAGCAATAGTTGGCCAGACACTTGCAGATCGCTTTGGTTTACCGAAGTGGCAATTCACCCTTACTGCAACTGATGCCAACAGGCACATTCTCAGATATGCAAGACAT